>CAXTLE010000039.1:0-15920 GCA_964244855.1 uncultured Aestuariivirga sp.
GGGCTTGCGGCACGGGCGCGGCTTTCGGTTCAGCGCATGGTCGATCTCAAGTAATGCATGCGCCAATCCTGATTATCGGCGGCGGCTTGGCCGGCTTGTTTTGTGCGCTGAAACTGGCACCGCATCCCGTCACGATTTTGTCGACGGCTCCCATTGGCACGGGTGCATCATCGGTATGGGCGCAGGGTGGGATTGCGGCCGCGTTGTCTCACGGGGACACGGCGGAAAAGCACACGGCTGACACTTTGATTGCAGGCGCCGGGCTTTGCGAGGAGACCATGGTGCGCGGCATGGCTGAAGAGGCGCGCGCACGGATTTATGATCTGCTGGATTATGGTGTGCCATTTGACCGCAACCTGGCGGGGACACTTGTGCAGTCTCGCGAAGCGGCGCATTCGGAACGCCGCATTGTCCGTGTGAAGGGTGACACGGCTGGCAAGGCCATCATGGAGGCGTTGCATATCGCAGCCATCAACGCGCCGTCGATCAACGTGATCTCCCATGTTTCGGCGCAACAGTTGATCACGCGGAATGGCCGCGTTGTCGGCGTGCTGGTGCAGGATTCTGCGGGCAAATTGTTGCAGTATGAGGCGAGTGCCATTGTGCTGGCCACGGGCGGTGTGGGGCAGCTTTATCGCGTCACCACCAATCCCGTGGAAAGTGCGGGCATTGGCATGGCTATTGCGGCGCGGGCGGGTGCCATGATTGCAGATGCGGAATTTGTGCAGTTCCACCCCACGGCGATTGATGTGGGCAAAGACCCGGCACCCTTGGCGACAGAGGCGTTGCGCGGTGAGGGCGCGATTTTGGTGAACCGCGCTGGTGAACGCTTCATGCTGGCAATCCACAAGGATGCGGAATTGGCTCCACGCGATATTGTGGCGCGGGCGGTATTTGCGGAAGTTGTTGCGGGGCGTGGTGCGTTTCTTGATACGCGCGCAGCTGTGGGTGAGGCTTTTCCGGCGAAATTTCCGACGGTTTATGCGAGTTGCATGGCGGCGGGCATTGACCCTGTCTCGGATTTGATTCCCGTAGTGCCCGCTGAGCATTATCACATGGGGGGCATCTGGACGGATGCGAAGGGCCGCAGCACCTTGCCGGGTTTGTGGGCGGCGGGTGAAGTGGCATCGACAGGTGTGCATGGAGCGAATAGACTGGCGTCGAATTCATTGCTGGAAGCGGTGGTGTTTGCGTCGCGGATTGCTGAAGATATTTCGACTTTGCCTGTCACGCCTGTTGCAGCTGCGGTGGTGGTGCGGCGGGATACTCTTATGGAAGATGATCCTGCTTTGCGACTGGAGTTGCGCGAGGCGATGTCGGCCTATGTTGGCGTGATGCGCGATGGTGAACGCATTACCAAAGCGCTCGATGTGATCACACGGGTGCAGCAGGAAGCGCAGTCGTTGAGTTTGCAGAACATGGCGTTGTCGGCGCAGATGGTGGCGACGGCGGCACTGGTACGGCATGAAAGTCGCGGTGGGCATTTCCGCACAGATTTTCCGGAGACAGAGGCAGCCTTGGCGTGGCGTTCACGCTTCACGCTTGATCAATCGCATCAGATCGCATCGGAGGCTTTGTCGACATGACTGCTTTTCTCAATCCGCTGTTGGTGCGGGATGCCATTTGTGTGGCGTTGCTGGAAGATTTGGGACGGGCTGGCGACATTACAACGCTGGCGACGATTCCTGCGACGGCTGTTAATGTTGCGATGTTCAATGCGCGGGAGCAAGGCGTTGTCGCTGGTTTGGAATTGGCACGCGAGGCGTTCCGGCAGATTGATTCCACTGTGACGTTCGAGGCAATGGTGAATGACGGTGACGTGGTGGCACCCAAACAGCTCATCGCGCGCGCGTCGGGTTCGTCGCGCTCACTTCTGAGCAGCGAACGTGTGGCGCTGAACTATCTCGGGCGGCTCTCAGGTATTGCGAGTTTGACTGGGAAATATGTTGGTGAAGTCGCGCATACGAAAGCCAAAATTGCCGATACCCGCAAAACCACACCGGGTCTTCGCGCCTTCGAAAAATATGCGGTGCGTTGTGGTGGTGGCATGAATCATCGCTTTGGTCTTGATGATGCTGTGTTGATCAAGGACAATCATATTGTGGCAGCAGGAGGTGTGGTGAATGCGCTGCTGGCTGCGAAGAAGGCGGTAGGGCATTTGGTGAAAGTCGAGATTGAGGTGGATCGCTTGGAGCAGCTTGATCTGGTGATCAGCGAGGGTGCTGATGTGGTGTTGCTCGACAATATGGATTTGTCGACGTTGCGGGAGGCCGTGCGGCGTGTTGCAGGTCGCATGTTGTGCGAAGCGTCGGGTGGTGTGAATTTGACGACGGTGAAGGGCATTGCCGAGACAGGTGTGGATTTGATTTCGGTCGGGGCGCTGACGCATTCGGCCAAGGTTATGGATATTGGTTTGGATTTTGAGTGAGGGCTTCGCGGGCCCTCACTCCATCTTCTCCAATTCATCAATCATTCCGGAAATCACGCTCAGTCCCTTTTGCCAGAAGGCCGGGTCCGTTGCATCCAATCCGAACGGCTTCAGCAGTTCCGAATGATGTTTCGTCCCCCCCGCTTTCAGCATTTCAAAGTATTTGTCCTGAAAGCCTTCGCTGCTTTCCTGATAGCGGGCGTAGAGGGAGTTTACGAGACAGTCGCCGAACGCATAGGCATAGACGTAAAACGGCGAATGGATAAAGTGGGGGATGTAGGTCCAGAACACCTCATAGCCGGGGCCGAATTCTAAGGCATCGCCGAGACTTTCAGCTTGCACACTCATCCAGATGGCGTTGATTTGTTCAGGGGTCATTTCACCGTCTTTGCGGGCGGCGTGTACTTTGCGTTCGAAGGTGTAGAATGCAATCTGGCGCACCACGGTGTTGATCATGTCCTCGACTTTTGAGGCGAGCATGATCTTGCGCTTCTTTGGATCGTCAGCGGCCCTCAACAGGCGCTGGAAGGTGAGCATTTCACCGAAGACGGAAGCTGTTTCTGCAAGCGTCAAGGGCGTGTTGGCCATCAATGCGCCCTGTCGTGCGGCAAGGACTTGGTGCACACCGTGGCCAAGTTCATGGGCCAATGTCATCACGTCGCGGGGTTTGCCTTGGTAGTTGAGCAGCACGTAAGGGTGTGCCGATGGTACCGTAGGGTGTGCGAAAGCGCCCGGAGATTTGCCGGGGCGTGAGGGAGCGTCAATCCAGTTTTTGTCAAAGAAGGTTTTGGCGATGGATGCCATTTCGGGTGAGAATTCTCCGTAGGCTGACAATACGGTTTCCTCTGCTTCGGCCCATGGAATTTCGCGATTGTCTTCGCGTGGAAGCGGCGCATTGCGGTCCCAATGCATGAGCTTGTCCTTGCCCATCCACTTGGCTTTCAGGCGATAATAGCGGTGGGAGAGATTGGGGTAAGCGGCACGCGCTGCTTCAACGAGAGCGGCCACGACTTCGGGTTCGACGCGGTTCGACAAATGACGCGCGTCCGCAATGTCCTTGAAGCCGCGCCATTGATCGGAGATGGATTTGTCTTTAGCCAATGTGTTGGTGATGAGAGTGAAGAGTTTGATGTTGGCGCCAAAGGTTTTCGCCAAGGCTTCCGAGCCTGCCTTGCGCACGGCTTCGTCTGTGGATTGCATGAGGTTCAAAGTGGGTTCGAGGCGCAGGGTTTCGCCGTTCACCTCGAAGGTGAGGGCGGCCATGGTTTCGTCGAACAGGCGGTTGAAGGCCCCAGCACCCGTCTGGGATTTTTCGAGGAAGAGCTGTTCGAGTTTCGCGTCGAGCTGATAGGGTTTCTCCATGCGCAGATTATCGATCCACGGTTTGTAGTGGGCGAGGGCTGGTGACTTCATTGCCTCTGCCAGATGCGCGTCTTCGAGCTGGTTGAATTCGAGTTCATAGAACAGCAGCAACGTCGAGAGTTCGGTGAGAGTTGAACTGGTGTCGCCGTAGAATTTCGCGCGGGCGGAGTTGGTAGTGTCGCCGACATAATAAAGCTGCGCATAGGAGCCGACGCGGCCGATGAGGTCGGAGAGGGATTCGTAAGCTTTGAGTGATGTTGCCAGTTGGTCACCGGTGAGGGACGCCAGTTTGCCTTGGTAGGTGGCGGCGAAGGCTTTGCAGTCTGCTTCCGATGTGACGATGTCGGCTTTCAGTTTTGGCGAGTCAGGTGCAGTGTAGAGATCGTTCAAGTTCCATTCGGGCAGATTGGCGAGTGCGGACATGCTGGGTTCCTTTGTGTGGAAGCAGATATGGCGGCGGTAGTTGTAGAAGGCAACCCGGTGTTTTGGCACGGCCCCCACCCCCTGTCCCTAAATCTGCACTCCCGTTAAGCTGCCCTTTACCCTTCGCTGGCTAATCTTTGACTACGTCCTTTGCCCCGTTTGTATGGAATGTGATCACCTGAATGGCTTCTCGCGTCCTCATAGTTGAAGATGAACCAGCACAACGTCGAATCCTTGAGGAAACCGTTAGAAGACTAGGTTTTGATGTCTCGACCGCTGAAAGTGGCGTGCGCGGGCTAGATGTTTTGCGCGGTCCTGGCGGGGCCTCGGTTGAACTGGTGATTCTCGATTTGATGATGCCTGAAATGGGCGGTCTTGAGTTTTTGGAGAATTTGCAGGCGATCCGTGGGGATTTACCTGTTATCGTGCAGACCTCGCAGGGTTCCATTGAAACCGTTATCAAAGCCATGCGCGCTGGTGCTGATGATTTTGTGGTGAAACCGGTTTCACCTGAGCGCCTGAAAGCCTCGATCCAGAACCTTTTAAAGGTGACTGCGCTGACTGAGGAAGTGAAGCGCCTCAACAAGAAAATTGGCAGTGCGCTGACGTTCAATGACTTAATCGCCTCGGCACCTGCAATGAACAATGCGTTGCGCCTCGGCAAACGAGGCGCGCAATCCAATATTCCCATTTTGATCGAAGGCGAATCGGGTGTTGGCAAGGAAATGATCGCACGTGCGATACAGGGCGAAAGTGAACGGGTTGGCAAACCGTTTGTGACGGTGAATTGCGGGGCCATTCCAGAAAATCTGGTGGAATCGATTTTGTTTGGGCATGAAAAAGGCTCGTTTACTGGCGCAACCGCCAAGCATAATGGCAAATTCCTGGAAGCGGATGGGGGCACATTGTTCCTTGATGAAGTTGCGGAATTGCCTTTGGATATGCAGGTAAAACTGTTGCGGGCCATTCAGGAAGGCGAGATTGATCCGGTGGGTTCGCGTCGTACCCAGAAGGTCAATGTGCGTTTGATCTCGGCCACCAATCGCAACATGATTGAAATGGTGAAAGCGGGTCAATTCCGCGAAGATTTGTATTACCGCCTCAACGTGTTCCCGATCATGGTGCCGCCTTTGCGTGAACGCCGCGATGATATTCCGGCACTCGTCACGCATTTCATCACTCGCATTGCTGCTGAAGAGGGTCGTAAAGTGCGGGGTGTTCAGCCATCTGCTTTGACCATGCTGATGGCTTACACGTGGCCCGGCAATGTGCGGCAGCTTGAAAACACTGTGTTCCGCGCGATTGTGCTGTGTGAAACTGACACGTTGGATATTCAGGATTTCCCGCAAATTGCTTCCCTGGTCGATGGCTATGATGTTGTGATTCCCGCTGCCCCAGTGGCGGCTGTAGCTGCGGTAACAACCAATCGCTCCGGTGGATCACAGGTAAGTGATGGGTCGGCGCTTGGCATTCCCGTTGTCACCGAGGGCGGACATATTCGTAAACTCGAAGATGTTGAAGCCGACATGATCAAGCTGGCGCTACATCGATATCGCGGTCAAATGTCTGAAGTTGCACGTAAATTGGGTATCGGACGCTCAACACTTTATCGCAAGATGCGCGACTTTGGCCTCGAGGAAGATATCGCTTCGTGACATAGTTACATCACGGTGGAAAATCTACAGTCTGCCGTTGCAATGTCACAATGCTCTGGTTAGTTTTCGAGGCTGTTCCGGGATTATCATGAAAAAAATCGTTGTTTTGTCGCTGACTGTGCTTGTGGGCTTTGCCGCGCTGGCTGAGCCTTCATATGCAAGAGATGGTCGCCGCCTCGGCTTTTTTGATCGGCTGTTTGGCAGATTTGACAGGCCGCGGGTGCGGGTTGAACGGCGCGCTTGGTGGGAAAATGATCCGTCGACTTCGCCGGAGATTGTACGTCCGGTCAAGATCAAGCAGAAGAAGGTAGCGTTGAAGCCGCGAGTGGTGCCCGTTGAAATTGATCCGGAAGACGGTGAAAATTTTGGCATGGGCAATCTCGACTATGTGCCGCCGAAACTCGTGTCGATGTATTTCACCGGTTTTGAAAAACTTACGGGTGAGGCCACTGATGTTGCTGCTATCCGACTGATTCTTGCGGATCGTTCGACCACGTTGCGTGCGACTGCTGATGTACGGAAAACCGTGCTCGATTATTACGAAAGCAGCGGCTTCAAGCCACTGTGGACAGAGAATGGCAATATCAATGCGCGCGGCCTTGCTGTGCTCGATGTGCTTTCGAAGGCCAATGAACAGGGCTTGGAGCCCTTGCGTTACAAGCCGGATGTGCTGGCTTCTTACGATGGAGCTGTTGCCCAGCTTGATGGCGATGGCTTGGGCTTGGCGCAGTTTGATGTAGGTTTGACAATAGCAGCTCTTACCTATGCCATTCACGTGTCGGGCGGCGCTTACGAGCCTGAACGGCTTTCCGCTTACTATGACATCAAATCGGAAAGAGTGTCTCCTAACTCTGCCATCAAGGTTTTGGCCTATTCGCCTTACCCCGCCGAATATTTGGGCACACTTCCGCCAACGCACCCGGCCTATGTGGCCATGAAGGCGGAATTGGCGAAACTGAATGTGGCCCCGACATCGGCCACGCCGAAGTTTCCGGACGGCAAGCGTGTGCGCATTGGCCAGAAAGATCCCCGCATTGAAATCTTACGCCAACGTCTGGTCGAGGCGAATTATATCAGCGTTCCCGACGCTGACGTGCCGGGAGACGAGCGCGCGGTGCTCGACAAGCAATTGGCGAAAGCGCTGAAGCGTTTTCAGGAAGCCAAGGGTGTGGGTCAAACCTCCAACCTCGATACTGCAACGGTAAAAGCCTTGAATGGACCTGATTTGTCTGAGCTCAAGGACAAGTTGTTGTCGTCGATGGAGCGGGTGCGCTGGTTACCAAAGAATTTGGGCCGTCGGCATGTGCTGGTCAATCAGGCGTCATATCGCGTCAACCTCATGGAAGATGGCAAATTCATTTGGGCCAGCAACGTGATTGTTGGCAAGCCACTGACGCAAACGGCGGTGTTTAACGATACATTTGAAACCGTTGTGTTCAACCCGACCTGGGGCGTGCCGCAGTCGATCATTCTCAAAGAATATTTGCCAAAGCTCAGGGCGAACCCTGGCTATATGGACAAGCTGGGCTTCAAGGTCATCAAGGCTGATGGCAAGGTCGTGTCTTCCCGCTCTGTTGATTGGAATTCTGTGGGTGCAAACTCGGGAATCGGTATCATGCAGCCGTCCGGCGATGGCAATGCATTGGGAGAAGTGAAGTTCCTGTTCCCCAACAAACATTCGATTTACATGCATGACACGCCCAACCGGGAGTTGTTTTCACAGGCCAAGCGCAACTTTAGCCATGGCTGTGTTCGTGTCGAAAACCCACGGGAATTTGCTGAAATCCTGCTTGGATGGGACCGTGAACGCGTTGATGCCGAAATTGATGGCGGCGAAAGCAAGTCGGTAAAGGTTGAGCAAAAGACCGAAGTACACCTTGCCTATTTCACGGCCTGGCCTGACGAAACTGGAATTATGCAATATCATTCAGATGCTTACGGTCGTGATGCCACACTGAAGAGCGCGCGCGCCCTGATGTATAAATTGTCCGGTGGCGATGCCGACCAGAAGCTTGTGCAGAATGCAACACCTGCCTCTGCAGCCGCGAACGATTAACCTTTTAATCAATAACCGCTTGTTAAGCACAATCGTCCATAGTGAGAGGAAGGATGTGACTGCCACAAGGGCGTCACAATCTTGTCTGATGAGCAGATCGGTACTAGAGTGGGACACTTCACCTGCCTGGAACGGTCGTTAACACTGGTTCAGGAAACGGGTTGTTGCCCGGGGTGAGTAGCGTAATGGGTTTTGGTGATTTGAACGTCGGACATAAACTGCCCTTGCAAAAAACACTGAAAAAGGCCGTGGCCACAGCTGCGATAGCCGGGACATTGGGCCTTGGGCTCTTCATGTCGTCGGTCGCTCCCGCTATTTCAGGTGGTGAGACGCGCACGATTTCCATGGTGCACCAGCACACCGGTGAAAGCCTGACCATTACCTACATGCAGAATGGCCGCTATGTGCCATCAGCGATGAAGAAACTGAATTACCTGCTGCGCGACTGGCGTCGCAATGAAACCGTTACGATAGATCCGCGCACAATTGATTTGATCTGGGAATTGCATGCTGATCTTGGTTCGAGGCAACCAGTTCACATTGTATGCGGTTATCGTTCACCTCGAACCAACGCCTTCCTCAAGCGCATTGGGCGCAAGGTCGCCGGCAAAAGCCAGCACATGAAGGGCAAAGCAATCGACTTCTTTTTCCCGGACGTGAGCACACTTAAAATCCGCAACAGCGCCTTGGCGCGCAGCGTGGGTGGTGTGGGCTATTATCGTTCAGCTGGTGGTCCTACGGGCTTCCTGCATGCTGATTCTGGCAATGTGCGCCATTGGGGGCCGTCTATCAGCCGTTCACAATTGGCTTCTATCATCCGTGACGGTCGCCGCAGCATTGGTCGCCATGTCGGCAAGAAGGGCGTTTTTGAAGGCGCTCCTGACACTCAACTCGCAAGCGCGGACACTGGTACAAAGAAATCGCGTGGCCTGCTCGGATGGTTCCGTGGTGAGAAGAATGAGCCAGTTGTTGATGTTGTAGAGCCAAAAGTTGCAGATACTGCACCGACAGGTGGAATTTATGATGGTGGCGATGAGGATGAGCTCGCTGCGTTGAGTGACGATGCTGCCGCCACAACTGCTGCGGAAGCAAAGGCCATCGCCAAGGCCAAAAAGCCAACGCCCGTTGTTGAAGTCGTCGCACCCGCATTCGTAGAAGCGCAGCCAGAAAAACTATTGCCGAAGGCTCTCGCCAAAAAGGATACGGGGGCGCTTGCCCTTCTGGCTGGCACAGCTGCAGTTGAACAACAGGCCGAACAGCGCCCGGTTGTGGTTGCTGCCAGCATGATGGGCTCAATTCCAAAGCCGCGCTTGAAGCCAAAGGCCGTGATGACCCTGGCCTCGATTTCACAAACAGACGACGCCGTGGTGATCAAACCCGTTTCAGCCGAGCCAGAACAGACCTGGTCAACAAAATCGAACCGTCGTCCATCGCAAGTGGCTGATGCACTAGGCACAGTTGAAGCTGCCGAAACCATTGCTGAAGTCGAAATGGCACCCACTTCAGCAGCAGATGGCAAGTCCAATCTGGATGCAGACATTCGCACAGCAAGCGCTGACCCCTTCGTCAAGATTGAACCCGTGGTGGCAACGCAAACCGAACCATCCTGGGTCACAGCACTGTTTTCAAGCGCCGAAGCAGGCCTGCGCCGCGATGGTGTGAAGACACCAGCTTCTGCGGTAACCTCAATGCCGGTGGCTGCGGTTCTTGGACCAGACGGATCAGGCGAAATCGAAATCTCCGCACCGGTTGCCGCAGAAGGCAAAGGCGATTCGTTGCTTGTGAACCGCGAAGGCAAGTCAAGCCTGCCACCATTGAAGTTGCGGCTGTCGTCGCGGCAGTGAGACATTTCACTTCTCCCGCTTGCGGGAGAGGCGGCGTTCGCAAAGCGAACGGCGGTGAGTGCATTCAAGACTTAACCTCCCTCACTGGCGCGTTCCGCGCCTGTTTCTCCCGCGAGCGGGAGATATGAAGTATTTGCCGATTTCATCCCACCTCTCCAAAATCCCGCGCGGTATATGGGCGCTTGGATTTGTCAGTATGTTCATGGATATTTCTTCGGAGATGATCCATGCGCTTTTGCCGCTTTATATGGTTACGGTGTTGGGGACTTCGGTTCTCACTGTTGGCATCATCGAAGGAGTGGCTGAAGCGACGGCCAGCATTACCAAGATTTTTTCGGGTGTGTTGTCAGACTGGCTTGGCAAGCGGAAATTATTGGCGGCGATTGGATATGGACTGGCTGCATTTACGAAGCCGGTATTTCCCCTGGCAAGCAGCGTGTCGTGGATAGTTGCAGCGCGGTTTGTTGACCGGATTGGCAAAGGCATTCGCGGTGCGCCGCGCGATGCACTGGTTGCTGATATTGCACCCCCTGAATTGCGGGGAGCCAGTTTTGGTTTGCGGCAGTCGATGGATACGATCGGGGCTTTTACCGGGCCGTTGCTGGCGATCGGTTTGATGATGCTGTGGCACAATAATTTTCAGCTGGTGTTCTGGGTGGCGGTTATCCCTGCCTTCATTGCTTTTGGTTTGATGGTGTTTGGCGTTGAGGAGCCTGAGAAGAAAGCCGATGCCAAAAAAACGACACTGACGTTTCGTGATGCGGGGCGATTGAACTCGGCATTTTGGATTGTTGTTACTGCGGCAAGTGTGCTGACCCTCGCACGTTTCTCTGAAGCGTTTCTGATTTTGCGCTCGCAGAATTTGGGACTGTCGTTGGCTTTGGCGCCAATGATTTTGGTTGTGATGAATGTTGTCTATGCGCTGTCGTCTTATCCGGCTGGCGTGATTGCCGACAAAACCGGGCGTATGGGAATTCTACTCTTCGGCGTTGGGTTTCTGGTTTTGGCTGATCTCGTGTTGGCGTTTGCTTCCAATATCTGGATGGCGCTGGTTGGTGTGGTGTTGTGGGGTCTTCATATGGGATTGACGCAAGGGCTGTTGGCTACGCTGGTGGCTGACACGGCACCCGCTGATATGCGCGGCACGGCGTTTGGGATTTTCAATCTGGCTGTTGGAATTGCCTTGCTGATCGCGAGTGCGATTGCTGGTGGCCTATGGGATGTTTACGGACCACAGGCCACGTTTTTGGCAGGGGCCGGGTTTTCGGTGGTTGCATTGGTGGGATTGATGGTGGTGTCTCGTCCTTCACCTGGTGCTGCGCACCGTCCTCTCCCGTAAACGGGAGAGGTGGAGATGCGGGCTTGTTACTCCGCCGCCTCCGCTGCAACTGGCATTCCCAGTGCTGCCAGATAGACGTCAATCATCGATTCTTCTTCGGAGCGTTCGGCTTCGTCTTTCTTGCGCAATGAAATCACCTTGCGCAAAATCTTCACATCAAAGCCGTTGCCCTTGGCTTCGGCATAAACTTCCTTGATGTCGCCGGCGATGGTTTTCTTTTCTTCTTCCAGGCGTTCGATGCGCTCGACGATGGTGCGCAATTGGCCGTGGGCGAAGCTGGTTTTAACGTTGTCTGCCATGTTGAATTCCTTAGTGTGATTTGGGCTTGGCTGTTTCAGCCGCGAATTTCTGTTGTTGATCTGCCGTGGCTTCGCGCTGGTGCAGGGCTTTCCACTGTTCAAAGGGCATGCCGTAGACGTGTTCACGGGCGGCGTCCTTGCTCATGTCCAAGCCTTTGGCCTTCGCGGCATCCTGCATCCAGTTCGAGAGGCAATTGCGGCAGAAACCTGCGAGGTTCATCATGTCGATGTTCTGCACATCGCTGCGGCTGCGCAGGTGTTCAAGCAGTCTGCGGAAAGCTGCGGCTTCAAGTTCTGTTTGGGTGTTCTGATCCATGGTTTATCCCTTAGTCTGCGTTGCCACCCTACTCCACAGCCAAAGCAGTTTCATCCACAGCGGCATTATTTCTGTGGAAGTTTTCCAATCTGGCAAAAGTCCTTCCAAATCACGGCGAAAAGTGGGAAAAGGCCGTCGGATTAATTCGTTTGGTTACAAGGTAGTCTGGGAGGATACGGCATGAATCGTGGATTGGCAGGTATTCTGGGGGCCATGTTGCTCTTGGGTGTCACTGCGCCATCTGCCAAGGCAGACCTGAAATTATGCAACAATACCGACAGTCGCGTGGGTGTTGCCATCGGCTACAAAGATAAGGAAGGTTGGGCGTCTGAAGGCTGGTGGACGGCTGAGCCACAAACGGCTTCACCCAAAAATTGCCTGACACTGCTCAAGGGCGCTTTGATCGCCCGCTATTATTATGTTTACGCCGTTGACTACCAAAAGGGTGGAAGTTGGGGCGGCAAGTCGATGCTGTGCATCAGGGACAAGATTTTCACAATCCGCGGCTTTGTTGATTGTGAAAAGCGCGCTTATAACAAGGTGGGCTTCTTTGAAGTTGACACCGGAGATGAAACCGACTGGACCATTTCTTTGTCCGGTGAGAAAACCACACAAGGTACCCCGTAACGTGCATCGCAATCGTAAAGTCAAAATCCTGGCCACGCTTGGCCCGGCGTCCAACACACCTGAGATGATCGAGAAATTGTTCATGGCGGGTGCGGACGTGTTCCGCATCAACATGAGCCATACCAGTCATGAATTGCTGCGCACATTGCATGGTCATATTCGCGCAGTGGAAAAAAAGCTGGGGCGACCCATTGGCATTCTTGCTGATTTGCAGGGACCGAAAATTCGCATTGGCACCTTCGCAGAGAAGTCGATTCACATATCTGCTGGTGACACCTTTATTTTTGATACGGACAAAACGCCGGGCACCGCAACACGGGTTTATCTGCCGCATCCTGAAATTTTTGCAGCTGCAAAAATCGGTGACAATCTGTTGTTGAATGATGGCCGATTGCGGGTTGAAATTACCCATGCCACGCCAGAACGCTTGACCACCAAGGTGATTTACGGCGGCGACCTGTCAGACCGTAAAGGCGTGAATCTGCCGGATACGATCATCCCCATTCCAGCGCTTACGGCAAAAGACCGTCTCGATCTTGAAGCTGCGGCTGAGCAGGGCGTGGACTGGATTGCGCTTTCCTTCGTGCAGCGTGCTGCTGACGTGATTGAAGCGCGGAAGCTCGTTGCGGGTCGTGCGTCGGTTATGGCGAAGATTGAGAAGCCGTCTGCACTTTTGGTGCTCGATGAAATTTTGCAGAATTGCGATGCCTTGATGGTGGCGCGCGGTGACTTGGGCGTCGAGCTTCCGATTGAAGCCGTGCCTGCCAAGCAGAAGCAGATCACACGTTTGGCCCGTCGTTATGGCAAGCCGGTGGTCGTTGCAACGCAGATGTTGGAATCAATGGTCACAGAACCTGTGCCAACCCGTGCTGAAGTGTCTGACGTTGCCACAGCGGTTTATGAAGGTGCTGATGCCGTGATGTTGTCGGCTGAAAGTGCTTCAGGGGCTTGGCCTGTCAAAGCTGTCGAAATGATGGACTCGGTTGCAAAGAATGTGGAACGCGACGGTTTGTACCGTGGCATTATCCATGCCCAGCGCAACGAACCGGAAGCGACCGCCGCCGACGCGATTTCGGCTGCTGCCCGCACCATTGCGGAAACGCTCGAAGTTCCGGTGATCGTTTGTTACACGGGTACGGGTCTCACGGGTTTGCGCGTGACACGTGAACGGCCCAATATGCCAATTTTGGCGCTTACGCCCATTGCGCATACCGCACGCAAATTGTGTCTGGCTTGGGGAACGCATTGCGTTTTGGTCGATGACGCAAATTCTGTGGACGAGATGGTGATAAAAGCTGGCGAGATTGCGTCACATGAAGGCTTTGCGAAACCGGGTGACAGGATTTTGATTACCGCTGGTGTGCCTGTTGGTACGCCGGGGACGACGAATATGTTGCGCATTGCCACGATTGGGGTGGATGGACGAGGGATTTAGACTCGTCCCTCAAATATTCGGATAATCGTGCTCGAGCTGTTTCAGCACTTCCTTGGCTGACTGCATGTAGGGATTCACAGCAATTGCATCCCGCAACATGGCGGCGGCTTTGGCGGTTTCGCCTTTGGCTTGGTAGACGGCGGCTAATCCTGCAAGCGCGCCGAAGTGGCGGGGCTCGGTTTCAAGCACGGCTTCAAGATCTGTTTGTGCTTCGTCGTAGCGCTGCTGATTATAATACAGTTTGGCGCGCAGGTTCAGCGCTTCGGTATATTCGGGGTAGCTGCCGACGAGCTCATTCAACATTGTCTCAGTCGTGTCAAAGGCACCATCGCGCAAGGCTTTGTTGGATTGCGTCAACAACACTTCTGCCATCGGGCTTTTGTTGCTGGACCAGAGAGTCCAGATTTTTTCGATGGTTGCCTGCGGATTATTGACACCTTCTTTGTGAAGCTGCGCCAGCAACCGATCGATTTCAGCCGCCTGTTTTTTCACAGGATCAACGGGGGCTGCGGGAGCGACCTCTATGGTGGCACTATCCTGCGCGGCCTGAGCATATAATAGCGTCGGCGTTGTCAAAAGCAGTGCGGTGGCGAAAGCGAAGCGGATCATCATCATAGTATTATGCCACATTGTGGCGAAAACAAAAATACCGCGCTGAAGTGGGTCCAGCGCGGCGCAAAAGTCGGGTAATGCTTTTCAATCAGCCTTGACGGGCCTTGAAGCGTGGGTTGGTCTTGTTGATAATATAGACGCGGCCCTTGCGACGGATCAACTTGTTGTCGCGGTGGCGCTTCATCAGACCCTTGAGGGAATTGCGGACTTTCATGTTCACACCTATATGTGGCGGAAATGCCGCCTGAATTGAATTGTGCGCTGTCCTTAGCGGTGCCAATTGGGCGTGTCAACCACAGCCGGAAAATGCCCATGGCGCTGCCAATTGTCCTTATGTCTCAACCGTTTATCATTACGAGTGCGGTATTTCTGGCGGCGGCGGCGAGCTTTGCCGGCCTTGCGATCAAGGACCGTCGTCCGCGTGAGTCCCTCGATACGCCGCTGATACCCACGATTCCGCTGATGTTGCTGTCCGGCATTGTGGCGATGATGGCGCTTACCGTGATGGTTGGCTTGTTAAGGTAGAAACAGTGTTGCGTGGGTTTTTCGCAGTTCCGCTTTTTGCACTTTGCCCATGGCGTTGCGGGGCAAGTCTTGCACAAAGACGATTCGCTTCGGGACTTTGAAGGCGGCCAGTCTGGTTTTGAGTTCGGTAATGATTTGCTGTTCGTCGAGCGTGTTTTGTGTTGCAATGACCGCAGCGACGGCCTCGCCGAAGTCCTTGTGCGGCAATCCAATGACTGCGGATTCGGTGACGCCAGGCATTGCGTCGATCACTTCTTCAATCTCTTTCGGATAGACATTGAAGCCGCCGGTTATGATCAGGTCTTTGGCGCGGCCGGATATGACGAGGTAGCCTTTTTCGTCGATGTGGCCTAGGTCTCCGGTGATGAAGAAGCAATTGTCACGTTTGTCTTCGCGGGTTTTTTCGGGGTTGCGCCAATAGCCTTGGAACACGTTGGGTCCGCGCACTTCGATCATGCCGTCTTGTATCTGCACTTCGACGTGCGGCAGCGGGAAGCCGACCGTCCCTGCCCGCCTTGCACCGTCGTAAGGATTGGACGTGATCATGTTGGTTTCGGTCATGCCGTAGCGTTCGAGAATGGCGTGGCCGGTGCGGGCCTCGAAGTCTTTGTGGGTGTCTGCGAGCAAGGGCGCTGAGCCTGATACAAACAGGCGCATGTGGCTGGTGTTGTCGCGGGTCACGTGAGGCATCAGGCGGGTGTAGAAGGTGGGTACACCCATGAAAGTGGTGGCTTTTTGGAGATCCTTCATCACGGCGTCGGGATTGAATTTGCGGTGGAAGAGGAGTTGCCCACCGCTGAGCAAGACGGTGTTCATGCCGACGAAGAGTCCGTGGGTGTGGTAGACTGGGAGTGCATGCAGCAGCACGTCGTCAGCCGTGAATTTCCAGATGTCGATCAGGGCCAGCGCATTTGATGCGAGGTTGGCGTGGGTGAGCATGGCCCCTTTGGAACGGCCTGTGGTGCCGGAGGTGTAGAGGATGGCGGCGATTGTGTTCCA
>CAXTLE010000040.1:0-15891 GCA_964244855.1 uncultured Aestuariivirga sp.
GTCGTGTCATGTCTGGTCCTCAAGTTGTCGTTCAGGCGCAATCCATCGTGGCCCCCACGATTCCGCCCTTTGGGTTAATATCAGGTTTCCGGCAAATTCAAACGGATGTGAAGTTCACGAAGTTGTTTGGGTGTTGCATCGGAAGGCGCACCCATCAACAGGTCTTGCGCCTGCTGGTTCATGGGAAACAGCACCACCTCACGAATATTCGGTTCGTTGCAAAGCAGCATCACAATGCGGTCCACGCCGGGTGCTATGCCGCCATGCGGCGGTGCGCCATATTGGAAGGCCCGATACATGCCGCCGAACTTCTCGATGATCACCTCTTCGGGATAGCCCGCAATCTCAAACGCCTTCTTCATCACCTCAGGCTTGTGGTTGCGAATAGCTCCCGACGACAGCTCCACACCATTGCAGACGATGTCATATTGATAGGCATTGATCGTGAGCGGGTCTTGGTTCTCAAGCGCCTCAATTCCACCCTGCGGCATCGAGAACGGATTGTGCGAGAAGTCGATCTTCTTCTCGTCCTCGTTCCACTCATACATCGGGAAGTCCACAATCCAGCACAGGTCCCAACGGTCCTTGGCTATGAGGTTCATGTCCTCGCCAGCCTTGGTGCGGGCTTCACCTGCGAATTTGTAGAACTTGTTGGGCTGACCCGCCACGAAGAAGCAGGCATCACCAATGGCGAGATCCATTTGCGTCTTGATGGCATCGCTCCGTTCCGCGCCAATGTTCTTGGCAATCGGGCCAGCAGCACCCTCTTCACCTTCACGCCAGAACATGTAACCCAATCCAGGCTGCCCCTGCGATTGCGCCCAGGAATTCATCCGGTCACAAAATGCTCGGCTTCCCCCACCCTTCACAGGAATGGCCCACACTTCAACCTTGGGATCATTGGCAATCATGCCCGCAAACACCTTGAAGCCGGAGCCTGCGAAATGTTCCGTCACCGCTTGCATCTTGATCGGGTTGCGCAAATCCGGTTTGTCGGTGCCATACCAGCGCACGGAATCCTTGAAGGCGATGTGTGGGAACTTCTGTGTCACAGGCAGCCCGCCGCCAAATTCCTCAAACACGCCACGCAGCACCGGCTCCACCGCATTGAACACGTCTTCCTGTGTCACGAAGCTCATTTCGATATCGAGCTGATAGAATTCACCCGGTGAACGATCCGCCCGCGCGTCCTCATCCCGGAAGCATGGCGCGATTTGGAAATAACGATCAAAGCCCGACATCATCAGCAATTGCTTGAACTGCTGCGGCGCCTGCGGCAGCGCATAGAACTTGCCGGGATGCACACGTGACGGCACCAGATAATCCCTGGCACCCTCAGGCGAAGACGCCGTCAAGATCGGCGTCTGGAATTCAAAGAAGCCTTGGTCCACCATGCGGCGGCGCAGCGAGTTGATGATCGCACCCCGCTTCATGATGTTGCCGTGAATGCGCTCGCGCCGCAAATCGAGGAAGCGATACTTCAGGCGAATGTCTTCGGGATATTCGGTGTCACCAAACACGGGTAGCGGCAGCTCGGCGGCTTGTGACAGCACTTCAATCTCGGTCCCATAAACCTCAATGGCACCCGTCGCCATATCGGCATTTTCGGTGCCAGCCAAACGCGCCCGCACTTGGCCATCAATGCGCACCACCCACTCCGAGCGCAACAGCTCAACAGTCTTGAAAGCGGGCGACGCCGGATCAGCCACCACTTGCGTGATGCCGTAATGATCGCGCAAATCAATGAACAACACACCGCCATGGTCGCGCACCCGATGCACCCAGCCGGAAAGCCGCGTTTCCGATCCCTGATGATCAATGCGAAGTGCGCCACAGGTGTGGCTGCGATATTTGTGCGTCATGGCGCGGAAGTCCTTTGAATTTCCGCGCTAAAACGCATGCTGCAACCGATTTGTCAAGGTTGACAGGCTGAGCCTCAGCCGTTCGATGCGGCCTTCACGGGCTGGACCTTCGGACAAGCCTTGCCGTCTTTGGCAACACATTTATCAGCGACCTTCTTCTGTTTCACATCAGGCTTTTTCGATGTTGTCTCGCCAGTCTTCTTTGGTTTCGCATCTACTTTTTTGACGGCCACAGTTTTTGATTTCTTGACTGTCTTGACAGCGACTTTCTTTTTCGGCTGGTTCAGGCTCCAGAAGAATCCGCGATAGGGCTTTTTGTTTACAACTTTTTCAATATCATTGCCCACGGCGGCAAAGCTGCGGCTACCGCCACCCCAATCGAACAAGCCGCCTTTCAACGTCACGCGCGTGTTGCTCATGCCGGCATCCTCAACAATGCCAAACAGGATGGCCGCATTTTCAGGCGAAAGCCGCACGCAACCATGCGAGGCTTTGCGGCCAAGGCTTTTCACATGGAAGCTGCCGTGAATGGCGTGGCCTTCGCCGGTGAAGAAAATCGAATGCGGCATTGGCGCGTCATCCCACTCTTTCGAGAAGTGTTCGGCTTCCATGCGGAATGGCCGGAAGCTGCCGGTAGGCGTTTCATACTGTGCCGCACCGGTTGACACCGGCCACACATATTCCGTGCTGCCATCTACCACCACCGTCATTTTCTGCGACACTTTGCTGATGATGATTTCAACGCGTGTTGCGCTGGCTTCCACCACGAACAAAAGAGTTGAGACGATCAAAGCGATGGTGAGGCCTAGCAGACGGCGAAAGGGCATGTGTGAGTTCCGGATTGATTTGCGCTGTAGCCAAACTACTCCATACGGTGGCAAAGTGTAAATCACATATCTCAACCGGATCAAAGCCATGCCGTGGACGCGGGACAAAAGCATTTTTGCCAAGGATTTCAAGTCCAAGCCCTATTGGTGGGAGGCCTATCAGCCTGCCGCCCTGCCCGACGTCGCGCTGCCAAGGGACATTCCCGTCGCAATTGTCGGTGCGGGCTATGCCGGATTGAACGTCGCACTCGAACTTGCAAAGCATGGCATTGAGTCGGTTGTGCTCGATGCCGCAGAACCAGGTTTCGGCGGTTCCACCCGCAACGGAGGCATGGTGTCAGGCGGCGTCAACGTTGGCAAACGCATGATGAGCAAACCCATGACTGCAGACGAAGCGCGCCCTTTTCTGAACGACGCGGTTGACGCCTTCGCCCACGTCGAGAGCATTATTGCAGACAACAAAATCCAATGCGGCTGGACCAAGGCCGGATATTTCCTCGGTGCCTGGTGCCAAACGCATTACGACCGCATGGCGATGAAGGTCGACACCTTGAATGCCGAAGCACAATCCGACGCCTTCATGGTGCCGCGTGACCAGCAACGCGCTGACATTGGCTCCAACTATTATTACGGTGGCATGGTCGTGTCCCGTGCCGCGCACTTGCACCCTGCCCTCTATTATAAAGGTCTGCTCGACCTCGCGCAAAAAGCCGAAATCAAAATCGCGTCCCGGACACCCGTTAATGGACTGACTCAAAATGCGGACGGCACCTGGACTGTGAAATCGTCCAGAGGTTCTTTCCGCGCTGGCCAAGTGGTCATCGCCACGAACGGTTACACTGGCGATCTCACACCGCAACTCAAACGCCGCGTGGTGCCCGTGGGATCATACATTATTGCCACAGAAGAAATGCCACCAGATCTTGTTCAATCCATCAGCCCGAAAAACCGCAGCTTCGCCGACACCCGTCGCGTGTTGACCTATTATCGTTTGTCCCCGGACGGCAGGCGTTTGATCTTCGGGGGCCGCGCAAAATTCAGTTTCACCGATCCAACCGAAACTGCCCCCCTGCTCCACCGCTTCATGACTGATCGTTTCCCGCAAATGCAAGGTGTGAAAATCACCCACGCCTGGACCGGCAATGTCGCCTTCACCATCGACGAATTGCCCCACATGGGAAAACTGCAAGGCATGCATTTCGCATTGGGCTGCAACGGCTCCGGCATTGCCATGATGAGCTACTTGGGCCGCGAGACTGCCCGCAAAATTTTAGGACTTTCCAACCGAAAAATCGCATACGACCAACCCGAATTTCCCACTCATCCACTTTATCATGGCAACCCGTGGTTCCTGCCGCTTGTTGGCGCATGGTTCAGATCAGCGGATTGGTTGGACAGAAGATTTCATTGAGGATGCAACCGTGACTTCAAACGTTCTAACAGCCGCGTCACTCTTCACCGTGTTGTTTCATGTGTCGAACCTCATGGCCTTTCTCGCATTCCTGCTGCGCGACCAATTGCAATTGCGCATGATGATGGCCGTCAGTCTGTTTCTGCAAGGCCTCTACTATTACTCGATTCCCGGCGGACCATTTTTCGATCCTTTGTTCTGGAAAATCGTGTCTTTCGCCGCAAACTTTTTGATGATCGTTTTGGTTTTCGGCGGCCGCATTGACTTTGGTATTCCCGCAGACTTGCGCGGCCTTTATGAAAAAATCAACGTACTTTCTCCAGGGCAATTCCGCAAACTGGCAAGACTCTCGACGCGAAGTAAAGACGCCGAAGTACCATTGCTTGTTGAAGGTCAAAAAGTGGACCAGCTACATTATTTGTTAAAAGGTCGGGCCAGCATTGCCAAAGGTAAATCCAGAAACGCAATCGCATCAGGAATATTTTTGGGTGAAGTGGCTTTTCTCAACGGCACGCCAGCATCAGCAACGGTTCAGCTGCAACATGGTTCCGAATGTGTGAGTTGGGATAGCCACTCCCTAAAGCAATTGATGCAAAAAGACAAAGCCATCGACATCGCTATGCGTGGCGTTTTCAATCACGATTTGGCCGCCAAGGTAGCAAGCAGCGTCCCATTGCCGCCATCCGAATGAAGCTCAATTTTTGTTTTCCTTCAGCACCCGTTCAATGCGGCGGTCAGGAACAAGCCAGATCAGGGCAACTGCAACTGTAAACATCAAACCCGAAACCGGAGAGAAAAAACTGCACGCCATGGCCACAACGTAAAACAACACTGAAATCTTGCCCTTGGTATCGCTCCCAATCGCCCGGTCAATTTCAGAGCCATCGCCATGCGCAGCCTTGATGCGGAATACCAGAATTGTATAGGCAATGGCGCACATGAACAGATTGAACGCATAGATAAACACCGGCAATTGCGTAAAATGGTTCTCGCCCATCCACCCCGTCGCAAACGGGATCAGCGAGAGCCAGAACAACAAATGCAAATTGCCCCACAAAATTCCGGCGGATACGGTTTTCACCGTATGCATGAGATGATGATGGTTGTTCCAGTAAATGCCAACAAACACAAAGCTCAAAACATAACTGAAAAACACCGGCAACAATTCGCGAAGCTGCTCAAGACCATCGCCATGCGGAACCTTGAGTTCCAGAACCATAATGGTGATGATGATGGCCAGTACACCATCAGAGAAAGCTTCAAGACGCGTTTTGCCCATGTGATTCAATTCCACTTTCCGATCCTGTTATATCAATGAGAACCAAAATTGCCACGTCAGGTTTGACTTCACAGATCGTATTTCTGCAGCAATACCTTAAGTGCAAAGCGCTTCAACTTGATCTTGCGCAAACAAAATTCATTGGGCAACTCTCGCATATCAACAAGATCACCTATAATCACCCGACATTTTCCGAGGACCACTGGAAGTGTCTTGCCTTCGCAAGCAACACCCGCAGCCTCCACACATATTCCAATCCAAACATGCGCCTCAGGATCGTGGGCAACATCAACAATTAGCGGTCGAATGACGTTCAAGCCGTTCGCGCCACTTCCAAGTTCCCCACCCGCAACTTCAACAAATACCAGACCACTGCCACACCAACAGCCTTCGACAACACTTCCGTGACAAATGCCGCAGGCGTCAAATATCCGGCGAGGTGTTGAAACGCCAGCGTATCAACCGGCACCGCAATCAGCGAAGACAAGATAATGCGATTTTGCAGCGGGCGCTTCGTAAAAGAATAAACACCCCAGTCCGTCATTTCGGACAACGCAAAAGCCACCATGCTGGCCATCGCCAAACCAGGACCTGCAAAATACCAAACGGGCAATCCAGCGAGCAACGTCGCCAGCAAAACCTTGTGGCCGATTTCGCGCTGCGCATAATCACGCAGCACGAAAACGAAACCTACGATCACGTTGGCCAGGTACAATGTACCCATCCACGTGTCCGTGCTCCATTGCGTCACACCTTCAATCAACTGATCAGGAACAAACAGCCAATTCACCAGCACGATGAAAGCCACATAGGCCCCCACCGACAACAACATTGGAGCAAGTCTTTTCATCAGCCAACAATTTCCTTGGCCGAGAAGTTCTGCTTGATTTCTTTCTTGGCGTTTTCAGCGCTGTCTGATCCGTGCACGGAGTTTGCATCAATTGAAATTGCAAATTCCTTGCGAATGGTGCCGGCTTCGGCTTCCGATGGGTTTGTAGCACCCATGACATTGCGATATTTCTTCACAGCGCCATTGCCTTCGAGTACCTGAACCACGATCGGGCCAGACGCCATAAAGCGCGTCAGGTCCTTGAAGAACGGGCGCTTGGCGTGAATGGCGTAAAATTTACGCGCATCGGAAAGTTTCCACTTCACACGCTTTTGCGCAATGATACGCAAACCGGCAGCTTCGATCTTGGCGTTGATGGCACCAGTCAGGTTACGCTTTGTTGCGTCCGGCTTTATAATGGAGAAAGTACGTTCGATAGCCATGTGTGGTCCTCGTTTAATGAATGAGGGCGCCGTTTAACAGCGCCCTCATCATCTCGCAAGTAGGGAATCACTTATTCGGCGGCTTCACCAATAACCGCCGTTGCACGGCTGATCGACACACGGCGATTTTCCTGTTCAGCTTCCGCTGTTGGAATTTTCAAATATCGCTCACCAAGTCCAACTGTCTGCAAGTTCTTCGACGGAATAACATAGTAGGTCGAGAGCGCTTTTTTAACCGCTTCAGCCCGGGCTTTCGAAAGCTTGTCATTATAAGCATCCGAACCCACAGCATCGGTGTGGCCTTCAATCAGGAACACTTCGCGCGGATATTTTTTCAACACACGTTCCATGACGGAGGCAATCTGATCAAGATTGTCCACTTCTTCTTCGCGCACAAAGGCTTCGTTGAAACCAAAGCGGATCGTATCAACATCTATCCGTGTCATGGCTTTGCGGGTCTGTGGTTGTGACGCAATCTCGTTCACGGAAATTCTGCGCGTAATTTTTTTGCGTGGAGGGGCCAATAAAACTCGTTCGAGCTCTCTGTCATCCACTTCGGCAGCAAAAACCTCTTCGGGCTCGTTGTCATCTTGGTAACCACGGCTGTCGTCGATCACGATGCGGCGAATATTGGATGGCTTATCCAATTCGACACGGCGGATGTTGCGATCTTCCTGCAGTTGACCACGCAGATACTCACGGTCTTGCCGTGTCCGCTCGCGCCACTGCTGACGTTCTCCATCATCATAATTGCGGAATTGATCAGACGTTTCAAAATCACGTCTCGCCCGAATACGATATCGAACTTCGCTTTCATCCATGTCACTCACATCTCGCCGGTCGCGCAGAACTTCTCGCATCGGCGTATCAGCAGTGATGATGATGTTGATATTGGACCTTTTGTTTTTCTTTGGTTCCGGTTCTTGGCCTGCTTCGGCGGCAGTTTGCGCTTTCTTTTGCTCTTCTGCCGCAAGAACAGCAGCGGCTTTTGCATCTTCTGCCGCTTTTACTTTTGCCACACGGTCACGCAATACAACGCGTTCACCACGCAGCTTGTCGCGCAAAGCCCGCTCGGTCTTGATCGAGAGTTCATTTTCAGCCATCAAATCCCGCATGCCATCTAGTCGCGCACGCAATGCGTCGTCGTTCAGCGAATCCGCAGGTGTTGCGTCATCAAGAAACACGCGGGCTTTTTGTTCGGCAACAGGATCGCCTGCATTGCCATCAAGTTCTTTCACGTCTGCCTTGTCCAAAACTGGCGGTGCCAATGGCGGGGCTGGTTCGGCAGCTTTGGTTTCGGGTGGAGGTTCAGTAACCACAGGCGCAGCTTCCGGCGCAGGTGCCGCCTCTTGTACCGGTTCTTGCTGTTTTACTGCAGGCTGTTCCGGTTGCACCGCGAGTTCTTCCAGCTTCTTTTTCTCTTCAGCCTGCTGTTGCCGCGCAGCCAATGTCTGGCGCGCTTCCTTACCCAAGCCCGCGAGTTTACTGCGAACATCTTCGGGCACTGCGTCGTTCTTCGATTGTTTTCGGGCAAATTGTGCACGCTGCGCCAGTTCTTCATCCGTCAAAACTTCAACAGCTCGGCTATCATTCAGGAGTTCGGTAACCTCGGCCGGAATTTCCGCTGTAACGGGCGCTACTTCAGGCGTCGCTTGTTGAACTGGCTCTTCTACCTTTACTTCAGGTGCTGGGGCCGCCTCTTGTACTGGCTGTTCAGCCGACTTTTCTACTGGCTTTTCTATTGGCTTTTGTGCAGCAACGCGGGTCTCCAACTCAGCCCTGTCAGCGTCCATCATGGCCTGCAACTGACCCTTGAGGTCTTCGGGCAAACCATCCGTTTTCATGGCACGACGCGCCTGTTTCGCCCGATTCTTCAATTCGTCATCGCCCAATTCCTGCGAGGAACGACGGTCATTGACCAGCGCTAAAACAGCTTCAGGCACGGGAGCAGGTACAGCGGCTTCGACGGGTTGCTCTGCAACAGGCTGTTCGGCAGCTGCCGGTTGATCGGCTGGAGGCGGGTCTTCCGCCATGACAGGCGCGACAAACAAGGCCAAAGCCATCACGCTGACTGCTGCAAACTTCAAATTCATTCCGTGCTCCGATTCAATTCGTTCGATCGTTTGTGAACGCCCAGTGGGGCAGAACTAAGGGCCATGTGTGACATTCTCGCCACATAGATGAACCGGACATGAACACAAGTCAGAGCCGACCAGCCTCAATAATGCGCTTGAGAAACGAACGTGTACGCTCTTGTTTTGGTTCCCCGAATATCTGTTCGGGCGGTCCCTCTTCATGCACCACACCTTGATGCAGGAAGCAGACCTTTGATGCCACCTCTTTGGCAAAGCCCATTTCATGCGTCGCCAAAAGCATTGTCATGCCTTGTGATGCAAGGTCGCGCACAATGTTCAAAACTTCGGAAACAAGTTCGGGGTCCAGTGCTGAGGTAATCTCGTCCAGCAGCATCAATTTAGGTTCCATGGCGAGTGCCCGCACAATGGCAACCCGCTGCTGCTGCCCACCCGAAAGCCGATCAGGATAATCCCCTGCCTTCTGCTCCATGCCGATGCGCTTGAGCAACACAATCGCCTTTGCCTCAGCTTCATCACGGCTGAGTTTCAAAACCTTCATGGGTGCCAGAGTCACATTTTCCAGTACATTCATGTGCGGAAACAAATTGAAGCTTTGAAACACAATCCCAACCTGCTGGCGCAAGCGATTCACGTCAACACCAGGCCCCGAAACGCGGTCCCCCTCTAATCGGATTTCACCGGATTGAATGGGCTCAAGCTGGTTGATGCAACGCAACAAGGTTGATTTGCCACAACCTGATGGCCCTATGAGGCACAGCACCTGATGCTCGTCAGCCTGCAAATTCAGTCCACGCAAAACCTGCACCGGGCCAAAATGTTTTTCGACATTCAGGATTTCAAGGAACGCCACAGGATCAGCCCCCTGCCTTCATACGGGCCGCATCTTTTTCCAGCAAATGATCCACCAGTCGCGCCTGCGGAATAGTAATCAGTACAAAGAGGATTGCCACCACTGTCACCGCGGAGAGATTGAAGGCATTGGCTGCAATGATTTTCGATTGGTTGAAAGCATCCGTCAGCCCCACCACCTGCACAAGTGCCGTATCTTTCTGCAACCCGATAAAATCATTCAACAACGGCGCCATGATCCGGCGTATCGCCTGCGGCACCACCACATGCCGCATGGTTTGCATATAGCTGAGCCCGAGCGACCGCGCCGCCGAAATCTGACTCCAGTGAATACTGTCAATGCCAGAGCGATAAACCTCAGCCACATAAGCACCATAGGTCAGCATCAAAGCCAGAATGCACCACCACCAGACAGGAATGCGCAATGCGGTTTTCAATTCCTGCGGCGACATGGCGGACATATCGTAAAACAACCCGTAAACATGCGGCACAATCAAATCAGGAATGCCCGATGTCGGAATGCCGAAGGCGATGAGATAGAGCGTCACAATGCCGGGCAGTCCGCGAAACACGTCGCAATACAATGTCGCCAACGCCCGTATCGGCTGCCCCGCAGGCCCCGGCATCAACCGCATCAGGGCCACCATCAGGCCCCAGATCAGAACAAGAATTTCCGCGACAACAAACACAAAAATATTGACGGTGATAAACTTCGAAGCCACCAGCCACCATTTCGATTGCATCAGCGGCAACAGAAAAAACGTGCGCCCAACCGCCACATCGTTCATGAAAATAAAACTGAGAAACCCCACGACGAGAAGTGTGAACACGCTCCACCCCAAAGTGATCTGCGCCTTGTCGCGGGCCTCAGCCGTGGCAATACGGGCTTGAACAGCATCATTGCCCGCACGTGCCTGAGCAGCGATACGACTGAATTGAAAAGATTTCAGCGCCGACCAAAACAAGACGGCAGTAGCAGCAACAATCAAAACTGCAATGACATAAAAAACACTCTGTGCTGCACCCAAAGCCGTGATTGCCATGAGAACCAATCGCATTGAAGCAAGCGTCGCCAGCAGACACAAACATGCCGCGGCAAAAGCAGCGATCACCCAACGATCAGCGGGTACAGGCATATTCGAACGCGGCATCGTCATCTTTGCTGTCACTACAAAAGGCAAGGGCGCCGCTTTTCAGCGACGGCCCGATTTGAGTTATGGATTGAGATAAGGGATCGATGCCGGGTCTTTGCCCCAGGCCGACGCCAAGTATTTCGCACCCAGCTTCTTGATGCTGCCGTCATCAATCATCGACTTCAAAATTCCGTCAATGGTCGCATTGTTGGCATTGCCCTTCGGATAAATCGCGCCATAGCTTTCACCCGTATCATATTGTCCGACAACAACTGATTTGCCAGCCGTGGCCACTTCTTCTGCCAGCGTGATTGACGTATCGGTGATTGCCGCATCAATCTGTCCGGCGCGAAGTCCAGCGAACATGCTGCCCTGATCATCATAGGTTTGCGGTTCCGCAACGCCCAGTTTTTCAGTGGCATATTTCGCACCCGTTGTGCCTTGCTGCACACCAACTTTGGCGTCCTTGATTTTCGCAGGATCAACCGGAGCATCAGCCCGCGTGATAATCGCCATGCCCGAATTGAAATAGGGAATGGAGAAATCATGAACGGCCTTGCGTTCATCAGTGATCGAAATTTCGGACATCGCCATGTCCCAGCCAGAAGTCTGACCAGAGATCATTGCATCCCAACCGAGGTTGACCACTTCCAACTTGTCAAAGCCGGCCCGCCAGGCAATTTCAGCGGCCATGCAATATTCCATGCCGTCTTTCACAGTCTCAGGCGTATCGCCATTCCACCAGATTGGCGCTGGCAAGGAAACGCCAACGGTAAACTGTCCGGCCTTTGCAGGTGCAGCAATCGGCATAGAGCCCTTTGGGCCCGTCACTTCACAATTGCCAATCATATCGGCAGCAATTGCAGGTGCCGCCAAAGCAACAGCCGCAACGGCGGCGAACAAAACGCGTTTCGTAAACTTCATTATTGAGCTCCCGGTTTAATATCTCAACACTTATGAACCAAAAATGTGAGCATTTGCAAGCATCTGACAACTGCACTTGATTTGGGCGGCAAGCTGCCGCATCTCAGGGCTATGACGTCGCAAACCATCACAGTTGCCGCCTTTTACCGGTTCCATCCGCTCGTCGATATCGCTGGAATTCGCGATCGGCTGCTCCCCGCCCTGAAAGCGGCAGGTGCCAAAGGCTCCGTGCTGTTGGCCGAAGAAGGCGTCAATGGCACACTGGCTGCACCGGCAGACAGCATCGACGACGCGCTCAACGCTGTCATATCGTGGTGCGGCTTACCGGAACTTGATCGCAAATATTCGCCCGCTCCCACTCTGCCCTTCATGCGTCTGAAGGTCCGCCTGAAAAAAGAAATCGTCACCATCGGCAATGTCAAAGCCAATCCGAATGAACTGGTGGGAGAGTATGTTGATGCCAAAGACTGGAACGCCCTGATCAGCGATCCCGAAGTCGTCATCATCGACACCCGCAATGACTACGAAGTTCGCGTTGGCACATTCCGCAACGCCATTGATCCGCATACAGATAAATTCTCCGATTTCCCGAAATGGGTCGATAGTAACCTCGACAACATGAAAGGCAAAAAAATCGCAACCTTCTGCACCGGTGGCATTCGCTGCGAAAAGGCCACGAGCTATATGAAGCTGAAAGGCTTCGAAAACGTCTATCACCTCAAAGGCGGGATCCTGAAATACCTGGAACAAGTGCCCCCCGAACAGAGCCTTTGGGACGGAGCCTGTTACGTCTTCGACGAGCGCGTTGCAGTAGTCCACGGATTGAAGATCTCTGATTTCAAGACATGCCATGGCTGCCTTGGACCTGTGTCTTCGGAAGAGCGACTGTCACCGAAATACGAGGAAGGCGTCTGCTGCCCAAATTGCGCGGACACTCTCACCGAAGTTCAGAAAGACTCTAACCGCGAACGGCAAAAACAATTTGAACTCGCGCAGAAGCGCGGAACGAAACACTTGGGACCAACAGAATAAATGCACAGGGGGCTGTTTGCTCTTTCTTGCAAACTGTCCCCGACATTCAATCCTGCTGAGATCGGCGACAGCTTGCAAGAAGGAGCAAGCAGTCCCTTGCACAACTCTAACCCGTCCAGCCCAGCCCGGACGCCACACAATTCATCGTCGCCAGCAACGGCATGTTCAAAGCCTCACTGCCTTTTTGCTCCCGCGTTTGCCGCAGCAATTGCACCTGCCAGCGATTGGCCTGATCAACCATGGGCCGCACTCGGTCGAAGCGGCGACGGAAACCCTGGAAACGTTCGCAAAGAACTTTTGAACCCGAAAGTTCCAGCATCACTTTCGATGTGCGTGTATGCTCATGCTTGATCAAAGCGAACAACCGCTCGGCATCATTGCGGTTGGAAACCAGTGCGGCATATTTCTCTGCCACATTCATGTCCGCCAGAAACAGCGACTTCTCGACTTCATCAACCGCCAAACGGAATCCCGGTGATTTAAGGAACATGCCCCGCAACAATTTCAACCCTTCAGCACCGCGTGCCGAAAGGAAGTCATCCAGCGCATAACCCAAGCCATACCAGCCGGTGAGCAAATGCCGGTTCTGCGACCAGGCAAAAACCCAGGGAATAGCACGAAGATCAGACAGGCCCTTGGCACCAAAACGCCGTGACGGACGCGACCCGATTTTCAACAGCGCCAACTCCTCAACCGGACTGGCCATCTGGAAATAATTCAACAGACCAGGATCTTCCGCCAACTTGCGATAAGCACGGAACGACTTCTGAGCAATGTCTTCAACTGCTTTCTGATGTTCTGAGACCAGCTTGAACTCCTGATCCTGCGAAGATTTCAAAGTGTGCAACAATACACTGGCCGTCAAAACCTCAAGATTATTTTGCGCCGTGCCGCGGTTGGCAAACTTCAACGAAACCACCTCACCCTGCTCCGTCACCCGCATCATGCCGCCGATTGACCCCTGCGGCTGCGCCGCAATGGCACGACCAGTCGGCGCACCACCACGAGACACCGAACCGCCGCGACCATGGAAAAACCGCAAGGTGATCCCGGAATCGCGGCCCGCTTGCATCAAGCTGCGCTGCGCTTCAAACAATTCAAAACTGGCACAGAAGAATCCGCCGTCCTTGTTGGAGTCGGAATAGCCCAACATGATTTCCTGCGCACCTCCATTGGCCGCAATCGAACTTCGCACCACGGGCTTTTGCAGAAGTGTGCGCATAATATCAGGGCCAGCCCGCAAATCTTCGATGGTTTCAAACAGTGGCACCACCTTGACACGACAGGTTTCGCGGGCCGTCGGATCAGCAAACAGACCGGAAAATTTGGCTAGCAAGTAAAGACCCAGAATATCATCGGCACTTTGTGTCATCGACAGAATGAAGGTGCCAATCGCCTCTGGATCCGGCCCGTCCAGCGTCTCACGTACCAGATCAAGCAGGCCCAATAACTCTTTGGTTTCATCAGATATATTCTGAAAACGCGGCAGGAAGCCCAGCGGCTTTTCCAGCTCGGCGGAAAGCCAGGCCGTCCATTCAACCGTGCCAGGTTCCGGCGCTGCTGCCGTTTCCACGGGATTGAGCTTCTGCCAAATCTCGCTGAGCACCCGGTTGATTACCGTGGTATTCTGCCGCAAATCCAAAGCTGCCGTGCGGAAACCAAATATTTCTGCCTCCCAGCGCACAGGCCGCACAAGACCAGTGGCCATCCCCGCAATTTTCATGTCAGCGAGAGCTGATTCAGCCTTCGACAGCAACGTGATAAATTCAGCAACAGAAGCAAAGGGCGCGCCCTTGCCTTCACCATTGGTTGCCAGCAACCGCGCATTCAGAGCACCAAAATATTGCCGGAACGGCTCATTCGGATTGCGCACGATAATCTTGTGTGCCTCACCACAAAGTTCCAGCTGTTCGGCCAACAACGACTTGAAATCATCCGTGAACGGAATTTCATAAGCACTGATTGAAATCAATCGCGCCAGATCATTCAACCGCAGCGACAAGCGTTCAATCGCCGCAAAGCGATTTTGCGCCAGCGCATTGCGCGTGGTCTCAACCGTCACAAACGGATTGCCATCCCGGTCGCCACCAATCCACGTCGAATAGCGCAGCGGCGGCCGCACCGCGCTGGAAATTTCGGGATAATGCCGGTTCACCGCAACCTGCAAGGTGTCACACAATGAAGGCGTGCGATCAAACAGGGCCTCACGGAAAAAATGCAGGCCCCACACCACTTCATTTTCAACCGTCGGCTTTTCCAGCCGCACTTCGCCCGTCAACCACAGCAAATCAATTTCATTCTTCAGCGATGCCAAAAGCGCATCGCGCTCACGCGGCGTCCAGCGCGGGCTTTCAAGCTCGTAAAGCTTCAGGTAAATCCGGCGGTGAATTTCCAAAACCGTCACCCGCTTGGCCTCAGTCGGATGCGCGGTAATCGTCGGTCCCACATCCAGATGCTGCAACACCCGCTCGACCACCTCAGGCGGTACATCAGCTTTCGCAGCCTCCGCCAGCGCATGCGCGAAGGAGCCAATCACCTCGTCCGGACCACCCTCTTTTTCAATTTGGCGGCGGTTGCGCATGGATGCGTTTTCTTCCGCAATATTCATCAACTGCAACCAGATGCCAATGACCTGCAAAGCATGTTCCACCAGATGATCAGGAATACCCGCAGCCGATTCCGGATCATCAAGGATCGGCAACACCGCAGGCTCGCGCTGCCGGATCACCTGCCGCAGCAAATCCCGCAACATGTCGGTCAACCCCTCAATGTAAGAGGTATCTTCGAAAATCTGCGTCGTTTGAATGTTCACGGTTAGATAACCTTGTAAAATGAGGTGCGTTAGTCAGACTTTGTGCATTGCAACATGCCTTGAGTCAATGCGAATAAATGGGACCTCTTCAGCCCTTCGGGCAGCTTCTCCGGAGGAGAAGCGACTTGGTGTGGGACCTCCCTCAATGCCTGACATTGAGGGCACTCTAACAACGAGTCGCTTCTCCTGTGGAGAAGCTGCCCGAAGGGCTGATGAGGTCCCTTCCTTTTTCTCCCCACCATCACCATTGCCCCAACCCCACTCCCCCGCTAAGCCCCCGCCATGTTACAAGTTCAGGGACTCACCTACCGCATCGGTGGCCGCGTTTTATTGGAAGATGCCAGCGTCACCATACCCACGGGCCACCGCGCCGGCTTGGTGGGACGGAACGGCA
>CAXTLE010000041.1:0-15861 GCA_964244855.1 uncultured Aestuariivirga sp.
GAAATGCCCAAGATACTCACAGGTTTTCATTTCTTGTAATTCCTTAACCGGACAGAGTTGGAACAAGTGCGGTAATGACAATTCTGCGGATTGGGCGGCGATTTCAGGCAAAAAGCTTAACCCGCTCTTTACCATATCGCCCGCCTTTCGACTGGAAAGGCAGGTGCGCAAGTTCAAGGTAACCCCACATTAAGCATGACGGCACCACTGTCGAACGTGTTGTGGAGTGGGTTTTTATGCGTGGCATTACGGGTTGGCGGTTTTTGGTTTATATTGCCGTGCCTTTGGTTCTGGCCTCGCTTGGCGCCATCAATCTTTGCTACGACCTGTTGACCCGCGTTGAATCCGGCAGCAACTTCGCAGAACATCAACGCAATACGGCTGTTCTCGTTGAAACCACCACCGCACTCGAAGCTGATCTCGCGCGCCTGGTCAGTGAAAATGCGGCGTGGGAGCAAGCCGTCAGCATTTCATCAGGCATACCTGATGTTGCATTGTTTGAAAGCACATGGGGCAAAAGTTTCAGCATGGGTGTTTCTTATGACACTGTGGCGTTACTCGATGCGCAGAGCGGTGCGGTGCTGATTGGAAATACACTTGGAAACTCTCCTGTCACCGCTGAATCGTTGTTGGGAAAATACAGCTTTGCAGCGTTCAAGGACATGCTTGATCTGCGGAACCAGGGCCATGGCATTGTGTCTGGATTCATCGACACGCCGTCTGGTCCTGTGGCCTTGGCAATGGCACCGATTTATGCGGCCAGCACCAAGCCCGAAGGTACAGGTCGCATTCTCTATATGTCCCGCAGTCTCAAGAGTGATTGGCTGGGCGGAGTGCAACGCAAGCTGCTGATGGGTGGTCTCGGAATTATGCCGGGACAGGACATGCAAAGACCGCATATCAAATTGAAATCACCCGACGGTCAGGTGGCGTTTTCCCTGTTGTGGACAGATCGGCTGCTGGGTGAGATCCTGACGGAATCTTCATGGACAAAAGCCAGTGCCGTGTTGGGCTTTCTCATTCTGGTGATGACCGGCATTGGTTATGTGTGCTGGAAACTGGTGCAGCAACTTGTCGAAGATGAAAGCAAGGCCCAGCACAATGCGCTTCATGATCACCTGACGGGACTGCCCAATCGTCATTCCCTGATGAAAAACATGCAACAGTTGCAAGATGAAAACAAAAACTATGCTTTGGCCTTTGCTGATCTTGATGGCTTCAAGGAGGTCAACGACAGCTACGGCCATGAATTTGGTGACCGGCTGATTTTCATGATTGCCAATGGCATTTGCCAGCTCGCTGATCGCGCTGCCTTGTGCAGCCGTTTGGGCGGTGATGAATTCGTTGTGTTGTTCTCTGGAGCAAACGCAGGCGATGATGCCAAAACCTTCGCGGTTCATTTGATCGCCATGCTGAAACAGCCTTTCGACATGGAGGGGCGCTTGGCTTCGGTAGGGGCGAGTATCGGCATTGCCGAGCGCAACAATGATCATGACGTCACGGAAATGCTGCGCCGCTCGGACATTGCCATGTATAAGGCAAAAGGCAGTGGCAAAAACCGCTATTGCGTTTTTGACGAGAGCTTTGATCTTGAGCGCAATGAGAATTTATCGATTGCTTCTGAGCTGAAATCAATCCTTGCCGCCCGTAATCTGGATATTGTTTTTCAACCTGTTGTGAATGCACGAACCTCTGAAATCACAGGTGTTGAAGCGCTGGCGCGCTGGCCTTCGACATCGCACCGGAATGTGGGCGCTGACAAATTTGTCGGCATCGCTGAAAAGTCCGGCCTGATCGATAGCCTGGGTGAACTCATTCTCGAAAAGGCTTGTGTTGCCGCCGCAAACTGGCCGGACATCCGGCTTGCTGTCAATATTTCTGCGGTCCAGTTGAACAATCCGGCTTTCGTCGGCAACTCGCTGGCGGTGTTGCACAAGTATGGCATTCAGCCCAACCGCGTTGAATTCGAAATCACTGAGACGTCACTTATTCATGACACTGAGCGTGCAAAACTCGTGTTCAAGGATTTGCAGCAGGCTGGCATAAAAGTGGCACTGGATGATTTTGGTACTGGCTTTTCCAGCATTGGCTATCTGCGCACGTTTCAGTTTGACCGTATCAAGATTGATAAGTCGATTGTGGACAAGGTGCTCTCCAGTGCGTCGGAACTGGCAGTGGTGCAGGGAACCCTGTTGGTGGCACGGGGACTTTCAGCTGAGGTGACGGCTGAGGGCATTGAGAATGCGGATGAGGCAGCTGTGTTGCGGCTTGCAGGCTGCACGGAATTTCAGGGTTATCTCTATCATAAGCCGCTGACTGCAACGGAATTCACCGAGACTTTGCGGCAAACCAGAGTGGCACACATTCCGCGTTCGATTGTGGCTTGATACATTCGGCACAATCGCGGGCTTGCGGATGGGGCCTGCTGCGCATTATGCACGTGGCATGACATTTGAACTTTTCATCGGACTTTTTGTGTTTGCAGGCATTGCCGCCTTCACGCCTGGACCCAACAATACCCTGCTTATGGCGTCGGGAATGAACTTCGGGTTTCGGCGCAGCGTGCCATTGATATTGGGAGTCGTGGTGGGTTTTCCGTTGATGATCGGGTTGATCGGGCTTGGCCTTGGCAAGGTTTTTGAGATCTATCCAAGTCTTTATCGGCTGCTGAAATATGTGGGTGCGGCCTATATGTTGTATCTGGCCTGGAAAATTGCGACGTCGAAACCTTCGGCGTCGGGAACTGCTGAAGCAAAGCCGCTGAGTTTTGTGCAAATGTGCCTGTTCCAATGGGTTAACCCGAAGGGCTGGGTGATGGCGATCACGGCACTCAGTGCCTATACCCTGTCTCAAAGTTATTATTTCGGCGTGGCCACAGTGGTGGCGACTTTTGTGTTCATGGGCATTACCAGCGCCATGACGTGGACCGCTTTTGGCGCAGCGCTCAAAAACATCATGACTGACCCCCGCTACTTCCGGATTATCAATGTCACGTTAGCGTTGTTGCTGGTTGCCTCACTGGTGCCGATGTTACGGCATTGATACTCATTTGTCCGCGTTGACCAAGCACTTTCGTTCAATGCCAGTCTTTGACATGTAAGTGCCCTTGGCTTCGTCGAAGGATACGTATTTCTTTTTGCAGTATTCGGTCCACTCAGGTGAACCTTGCAGCAATTTGGGAACGGCCTTTGCCACCTGTTGCTGCTCTGGTTCGGATTTTGGTTTTGGCAGTGGTGCAGCAGTGACCACCGGAGTGGCAGGTTTTTTGGCTGCTATTTTCTTGGTCTTTTGTTTGGCTTTCAAGGTTGGCTTTTCATCCGACGTGAAGCGCAATTGGCAGGACGCTTCAGCATTATCGTATCGATGCTGCCAAAGCGGATTTTGTTTCTCCACGTGGTCGGCAAAATCGCGGGCATAGGCTGCGCAGTAATCGGCAACGGTGGCGTGGGAAGGCAATGCCAATGAAAACGCCAAGCACGTTACAACTGCCAGTCGAATGCAGGTTTCATATTTCATTCGCAAAATATGAAACGCGATTGTGGCTTCAGCTTGCCGTCAATATGGCAGGTTAAAGTAATCCGCTGCGGTGATGGCGTAGATATCCACCGGTCCCATGCGGCCATTGCCCAGAGCGTAATTTTCATGGCTGGTGACCAGTGCCATGCCAATGCGGCGGGCCAGTTTGGCGGACGCCATGTTGGCGACCATCACCTTGCTCCACACCCGGCTGGCATTGAGATGTTCGAATGCTGTGCCCAGCAGGGCGCGGCCGATTTCTGTGCCCATGCCCATGGACCACATTGCAGGGTGCACGCCCCAGCCCACTTCATGACTGCCGTCGCCGTGGGAAATGACGAAGCCTTCGCCGACAACGTCAGTTGAGAATTTTTCTTCGGCTGCCATATGATAAACATGGCGGCGGCTGTCATTCTGCGCGGCGATCTGACGGCGGACGAAGTCTTTGACCATGGAGCCGTCACGCAGGCGGTGTGCGATGTGTTTGTGGTAGCGCGGCTGCGTCATGAAGGCCGACAACTCCTCAACATCCGACCGCACGATTTCACGCAGAATGAGATGGGGTGTTTCCAAGGCTGTCATGGACTTCAGGGTGGTCATGACAACAGCCTAACGGAGTCCAACGGTTTCGGGAAGAGCAGATTGCAGGTTGAGGATAACGAAAAAGGTTGGCCCTGCAGGTGGCGTTCCATGCAGAGCCGTTGCGGCATCTTCAGCCGCTTTTTCCTTTAAATGGGGAGATGATCTGGTTTTACAGATCATTTGTGATATCAGAGATGTTACATCTGCCTATACTGTGCAGGTGGCGTCATTATCTTAGACCTCTCTCGCTGCTTGGATATTCTGAGCCTAACAGCGTTGAGCAAGCATCGCAAATCACAATGACAGTCAGCATATGTGACTCATTAAAAGTGTCGCGGGGGATTGCGGCATTTCCACTGATAGTTTAGAACTGTTCTAAATTAAAAAGGGGATAAAACGATGAACAAGATGGATGTGGCGCCCGTTGGTAAATGCCCGGTTATGCATAGCCCGACACATTTTGGTGTACGGTCGAACAGGGATTGGTGGCCGAACCAGTTGAATCTGAAAATGCTGCATCAGAACTCGGCGCTGTCGTCGCCGATGGGTGACACATTTGATTATGCCAAGGCCTTCAACGCGCTGGATTTGGAAGCGCTGAAAAAAGACCTTCACGCGCTGATGACGGATTCGCAAGACTGGTGGCCTGCGGATTATGGCCATTATGGACCGCTGTTCATTCGCATGGCGTGGCACAGTGCGGGCACTTATCGCACGGGCGATGGTCGTGGAGGTGCGTCTTCGGGCACGCAACGTTTTGCGCCGCTGAACAGTTGGCCGGATAACGTCAACCTCGACAAGGCACGGCGCTTGCTTTGGCCGATCAAGCAGAAATATGGCAACGCCATTTCATGGTCAGACCTGATGGTGCTGACGGGCAACGTGGCGCTGGACTCGATGGGCTTCAAGACCTTTGGTTTTGGTGGTGGCCGGGCTGATGTGTGGGAACCTGAGGAAGATATTTACTGGGGCGCTGAAACCACCTGGCTTGATGACAAGCGCTATACGGGGGATCGTGAACTTGAGAACCCGCTTGCCGCCGTGCAGATGGGTTTGATCTATGTGAACCCTGAAGGGCCGAACGGCAATCCTGATCCGTTGAAGTCGGCGCGGGATATTCGTGAAACCTTTGCCCGCATGGCGATGGATGATGCGGAGACTGTGGCGCTGGTGGCGGGTGGTCACACATTCGGCATGACGCATGGTGCGGGTGATGCGAAGCTCGTGGGTGCTGAACCAGAGGGTGGTGCATTGGAAGCGCAGGGCCTCGGCTGGCTCAGCAAGTTCGGTTCTGGTGTGGGTGGCGATACGATTTCAAGCGGCTTGCATGGCGCATGGACGCCCACTCCGACGAAATGGGATATGAGTTATTTCGATGTGCTGTTTGGTTATGAGTGGGAACTCGGTCGCAGTCCTGCTGGTGCGCAACAGTGGCATGCCAAGAACTTGGCTGAAAAAGATATGGCACCGCATCCTGCTGATGCGTCGAAGCGAGTGCCGATCATGATGTCCACCGCCGACATGGCCATGCGCATGGACCCGGCTTACGAGAAAGTCTCGCGCGATTTCCACGCCAATCCCGACAAGTTTGCCGATGCTTTTGCGCGCGCATGGTTCAAGCTGACGCATCGCGACATGGGGCCGAAGGTGCGTTACCTTGGACCTGATGTGCCGAAGGGAGATTTGATCTGGCAGGACCCTGTTCCAGCGCCCGTGCATCCGCTGGTGGGTGCGACGGAGATTGCTGATCTTAAATCCAAGATCGCAGCGTCAGGATTGTCGACAGCAGAATTGGTGCAAACGGCTTGGGCTTCGGCGTCCACGTTCCGTGGCTCCGACAAGCGTGGTGGTGCCAATGGTGCGCGCATTCGCTTGGCGCCGCAGAAGGATTGGGAGGCAAACCAGCCTGCGCAACTGGCAAAGGTGTTGGGTGTGCTTGCGGGTATTCAGGCTGCGTTCAATGCGGGCAAGATGAAAGTCTCACTGGCTGATCTCATCGTGCTGGGTGGCTGTGTTGGGGTGGAGCAGGCGGCGAAAGCGGGGGGGCATGCTGTGACTGTGCCTTTCGCACCGGGCCGCAGCGATGGGTCGCAAGAGCAGACTGATATCGAATCGTTCGCTGTGTTGGAACCCGTCGCTGATGGCTTCCGCAATTATCTCAAAACCGATTATTCAATTTCGGCTGAGGAATTGCTGGTGGACAAGGCGCAGTTGTTGATGCTGACAGCACCCGAAATGACAGTGCTTGTGGGTGGTCTACGCGTGATTGGTGGAAACCACGGTGGCGCGCAGCATGGTGTGTTCACCAAGCGCCCCGGCGCTTTGACGAATGATTTCTTTGTCAACCTGCTGGGCATGGATACGAAGTGGACGCCAACCTCAGGCGATGAAAGCAGCTTCGAAGGCCGTGACGCCAAGAGCGGTGTTGTGAAGTGGACGGGAACACGGGTTGACCTGGTGTTCGGGTCAAACTCGCAACTGCGGGCACTGGCTGAGGTTTACGCGCAGTCGGATTCGCAAGGTGCGTTTGTGGATGCGTTTGTCAGGGCATGGGTGAAAGTGATGAACGCGGATCGGTTTGATCTGGTTTGAGGGCTGAGTGACTTTCCCTCATCCGCCCTGTCGGGCACCTTCTCCCGCAAGAAGGGCGGGAGAAGGCCTACAATGATTATTGCCTTCTCCCGCTTCTTCCAACGGGAGAAGGTGGCCGAAGGCCGGATGAGGGAGGATCAATCCTCGCTCAACAACACCTTGTGAATCACGGCGCCAATCACTGCACCCGCAATCGGGGCTACGAAGAACAGCCACAGTTGTTGCAGAGCCCAAGGTTCAGCAAACAATGCCACGCCAAGCGAACGCGCAGGGTTCACTGATGTGTTGGTGACGGGAATCGACACCAGGTGGATCAGTGTCAAGGCCAGACCAATGGCAATCGGTGCGAAGCCTGCTGCAGCTTTTTTTGCGGTGGCACCCAGAATGACGATCAGGAAACCTGCTGTCATGACGATTTCTGTCAGGAGTGCGGCAAACATTGAGAACTTGCCGGGCGAATGTTCGCCGTAGCCGTTCGACGCAAAACCACCAACGCTCGTCACGTCTGCTTTTCCAGTCGCAATGAGATAGAGAACAAATGCTCCGGCAATACCGCCTGCGCATTGTGCGGCGACATAGCCCGGCAATGCGCTCCAGCTGAAGCGGCCTGCTGCTGCAAGGCCAACTGAAACTGCAGGATTAAAGTGTCCGCCAGAAATGTGACCGACGGCATAGGCCATGGTCAAAACCGTCAGACCAAAAGCCAAGGATACACCGGCAAGGCCAATGCCGACGTCCGGAAATGCTGCGGCTAAAACGGCACTGCCGCAACCACCGAGTACAAGCCAGAATGTGCCGAAAAATTCGGCGCTCAATTTTTTCATAATTTACCCCCGATAAGTGAACCGTGTGAATCACGGCCCTTGCAACCTTAATTCAAGCTTGCATTTGTGACAAATCGGTAATGATAAAAAATTGCAGGGTTTTACCCCTCTGTTTTCAATATCAATTCCGCACCTTTCCATCCCACCAGCATAGAGGGTGCATTGGTGTTGCCGGCGATAAGATTGGGGAAAACCGAGGCGTCACAGACCCGGAGGCCTTGTACGCCGTGGACCCGCAAATTGCTGTCAACCACTGAGGTTTTGGCATCACGCCCCATGCGTGCCGTGCAAGACGGATGATAAACCGTGCCGCTGCGCTGGCGGAAATCATGGATCAAATCCGCATCACTTTGCACTTGCGGGCCGGGGCGCAACTCTTCGGCCACCAGTTCTGCGAAAGGTGATGCTGATGCAATGCGACGGATGAATTTCACGGCGGCCAGCATTTCCTCAACATCGTGGTTTGTCCTGTAGGCATTGGCGACGATTTTGGGATGCTGCATTGGATCGGCAGACTTCAGCGTGATTTCGCCGCGCGACGTGGGGCGGCAATTGGAGAGTCCAATGGAGAGGCCTGAGAAGGGATCGGGATTGAGGATCGGCCGCTCACCTGCACGTGGCAGCAAGGTCGAGAAGGCTTGCATGTAAAGCTGCATGTTGGGGCGGGGAAGGTCAGGACTGGTTTTAAAAAAGCCGCCGCCATGATTGATCGACAGGCTCAGGGGTCCGGTACGAAATAGCAGATATTGCAATCCTGCCTTCAGCTTGCCGTGCCAGGGACTGAGCGCGTCATTCAGCGTCGGGACTTTCATGCGGTAGGTATAGTTCAGACCAACGTGGTCTTCGAGGTTTTGGCCGACGTTGACATTGTTGTACTTCACGTCAATGCCGAGCGATTGCAAATGTGCGGCGGGGCCAATGCCGGAGAGCATAAGCAGTTGCGGTGAATTGATGGCACCACCGGAGATGATGATTTCTTTTCCAGCCAAGGCAGTTTTGCTCTCGCCATGTTGCTCATAGACAACGCCCGTTGCACGATTTCCGTCAAACGTGATGCGCGTGACGTGGGCGTTTTTCTCGACTCGAAGATGCGACCGTTTCGCTGCGGGCCAGAGGAAAGCGCGGGCCGAACTCAGGCGCTGTCCCTTGCGGGTGGTGAGTTGATAGGTGCCTGCGCCTTCCTGCGTCTCGCCGTTGAAATCCGGATTGAAAGGCAAGCCCACAGCGGTACAGGCGTCGATATAATGCTGCGTGAGGGGGTGCACATGTTTTGCCGTGTCACTGATATGTAAAGGCCCGCCCGAACCCCGCCACGCATTGCCGCCAGCCTCCGTATGTTCCATTTGCTTGTAGGCCGTGAGCACCGAGTTCCATCCCCAATCCGGTCCCGCAGTTTCACCCCAGCTTTGGTAGTCATCGCTGTGGCCGCGAATATAAACCATGGCGTTGATAGAGCTCGAACCGCCGATGATTTTTCCGCGCGGCCAGTGGTCGCTTTGTCCATTCAATCCGGGGTCGGGTTCAGCCGCGTACATCCAGTTGACGACGGGATCATAAAAGGTTTTGCCATAGCCCAATGGCATTTGTACATAAAAGCGCTTGTCGTGGCCGCCTGCTTCCAGCAGCAACACGCTGTGCTTGCCGCTTTCGCTCAAACGATTGGCCAGCACGCAGCCCGCGGCTCCGGCGCCAATGATGATGTAGTCGAATTGCTTCACGCTATTTGCCACTCTTCTCCCTCCCCCCTTGTGGGGAGGGCCGGGGTGGGGGTTGCTCCGGCTTTCGAGCAATAGAAAAAATTGTTTTCAACTTCGGGGTTCTGAGCGACCCCCACCCTAACCCTCCCCACAGGGGGGAGGGGACGCGTGTGAGTGTGGACTGCCGTTTTCATTTCAACTTTCAAAACTGATTTTATCGAATGCATATGCACACGTGATTTTTCAGGCTTTTTGCACTTGTTGCAAGGCCTGTTTGGGGTGAGAAATTTGCGCTGCTGGAAAGTTGCCAGACTATTTGCGTTTTGGTGAATTCTTGGCAAACTGTGGCGTGTGCGGTGTGTTGAATTCAACATGCACTCTCTCGTCATTCCCACGAAAGTGGGAATCCAGACTTTCAACCAGTGAGCAGGCGGAAAGTCTGGATTCCCGCGTTCGCGGGAATGACGGGGTGGTATTTGTGGAAAAGGACGCGTCATGAAAATCAAGGATCTGAAAGTCTTCATCGTCGGCAACCCGCCGCCCGGTTGGGGTGGGCGCTATTTCACCTTTGTGAAGTTGACGACGGATACCGGCATTATCGGTTACGGCGAATGCTACTGCGCCACTTTCGGCCCCAAGGCCATGACGGCGATGATTGAGGATACGTTCGGGCGCTATGTTGAGGGCATGGACCCGTTTCACATCGAAAGCCTGTGGCGCAAGGTTTATGGTTCGGGCTTCACGCAGCGGCCTGATGTGAGTTTGATGGGGGTGTTGTCGGGCATCGAAATCGCGCTTTGGGATATCATCGGCAAGGCGCTCAACAAGCCGATCTATGAACTGATCGGCGGTCGTGTGCATGAGAAGCTGCGGTCCTATACCTATATTTATCCCGATCTTGCCAAGGGCCAGGATGACTCGATCTACTGGAACGCTGAACAATCCGCCGAACGTGCAGCCCACTATGTCAAACAGGGCTTCACCGGCATCAAGTTTGATCCGGCAGCGCCATACTCGTCCTTCGATCCACGCCAGCCATCGCTTGAGTCGATGGAGCTCTGTGCGAAGTTCTGCAAATTGATCCGTGAGGCTGTGGGCAACAAGGCTGACTTGTTGTTCGGAACGCATGGCCAGTTCACAGCTTCCGGTGCCATTCGATTTGCCAAGCAGATTGAGGCCTACAATCCGCTATGGTTTGAAGAACCAACACCACCGGATCGGCCCGAGGAAATGGCGCTGGTAGCGCGGGGAACGTCAATCCCGATTGCAACGGGTGAACGGCTCACGACGAAGTATGAATTTGGCCGCGTTTTGGAATTGCGTGCGGCTTCGATATTGCAAATGGCGCTGGGTCGTGTGGGTGGGATTTGGGAGGCCAAGAAAATCGCGGGCATGGCGGAAGTCAATTATGCGCAAATCGCACCGCATCTCTACGCCGGGCCGATTGAAGCTGCGGCCAATATTCAATATGGCGCATCACTGCCGAATTTCCTGATCCTGGAAAGCATTGAAACCTTTGGCGGCTTTTATACGAAGCTCCTTAACAAGCCGATCCGTTGGGAGAACGGCTATGTTATCCCGCCAACAGAGCCGGGCCTTGGTGTTGAACTCAACGAAGAGGTGGCACTGGCGCATCCTTACACGGGTACCAAACTGCATCTTGAAATGACAAACCATCCGGTGAATGTATGAAATATGGTTACATAGGCCTTGGCAATCTGGGCGGACATATTGCGGCGAGCCTGCAACGGGCTGGTTTTCAAATCGTCGTCAACGACATCGACAAGTCGCTTGCAGAACGACACATCAAGGCAGGTGCCATATGGGCCGCAACGCCTGTGGAACTGGCGACGCAGGTTGACCATGTGATCACCTGTTTGCCATCACCCGCCGTGTCGGAAAAAGTTCTCACAAGTGTTCTCGAAGGTTTGAAACCCGGCGGCACGTGGATTGAAAATTCCACATTGGGCCGTGATGAGATGCAGCGCCTTGCTGCCATGGCGGAGGCCAAGGGCATCCGTGTTTTGGAAGCTCCGGTAACGGGTGGCGTGCATCTTGCGGCGCGGGGTGAAATCACAGTGCTGGTGGGTGGTGATGTCGATCTTTTCGATCTTCACAAGCCAGCCCTTGAAGCCATCGGCAACAAGATGTTCCACATGGGACCGATTGGCACTGCTGCCATCATCAAAGTCATCACCAACATGCTGGCCTTTATCCATTTGGTGGCAGATGGCGAAGCGTTGATGTTGGCCAAGCGCGGCGGGCTCGATCTGGGCCAAGCCTGGGCTGCCATCACGGCTTCCAGCGGCACCAGTTTTGTACATGAAACCGAAGGCCAGCTTATTCTCAACGGCAGTTACGACATTGCATTTTCTATGGACCTCGCGTTGAAAGACTTAGGGTTCGCCATGAATTTCGGTCGCGAATTCGGTGTGCCGCTGGACTTGGCGTCGATGACGAACCAGACATTTGTCAAGGGCAAGGCGGCCTATGGCGGTGCCGCACAATCCACACAAATTGCGAAGCTTTTGGAAGACGCGTTGGGAACGGATTTGCGCGCCCCCGGATTTCCGGCACGGCTTGAGTAAGCATGACTGAAAAAGTGTCTTGGTTTGAACATGTTTTTCCGGCTAGTCTCAGGTCAATATTTACACATGGAGAGCTGCAAATGAAGAAGTTCATGTCCGTTGCCTTGAGTGTTGCGTTTCTGTCGTCAACGCTCATTCCCTTGACAACTGTTCCCGCCGAAGCTGCCAGCAAGAGCTATTGCCGCAGCTATGCCAAGAACTACGCCAGCAAGAAAACCAGCCGGAAAGTTGTTCGCAATGCTGTCGTCGGCGGTCTGGTGGGGGGCGTATTGGGGGCTGTTGTTGGTGGCAGAACCAGCACAGCTGTTGGCGTTGTGGGAGGTGCCGCGACGGGCGTAATCGTGGGTGACGCGCAGTGGCAGAAGTACTATAACCGTGGTTACGCAAATTGCCGTCAGAATCTCTGACGCTCAAAAATTAGGAAATACATATGACGCAGGTCCGTGTCGTTGGGGCAGGACCAGCGGGTTTGATGGCGGCTGAAGTTTTGGCTTCGGCTGGCTGTTCAGTTACAATCATTGATCATCACAAGAGCCCCGCCCGCAAGTTTTTGCTGGCGGGTCGTGGTGGTTTGAATCTTACCTACAATGACACGCTTGATCGCATGCTGGAGCGTTACAGTTCCGGTCGTGCTTTGCTTGAGCCCGCGATCCGCGCGTTTCCGCCGGATGCATTGCGCGCATGGGCGCTTGGCCTCGGCATTGAAACGTTTGTGGGATCATCCAATCGGGTGTTTCCAAAAGGCTTGCGCGCATCGCCGCTGTTGCGGACCTGGCTCAGGCGTTTGCAGGTGCAGGGTGTGACGCTTCAATCACAAACAGCATGGACTGGCTTTGATGATGTGCCAACCATTCTCGCCATGGGTGGTGCCAGTTGGCCGGAACTGGGTTCAGACGCCGCGTGGGTCAAGATATTTGAAGATGCTGGTGTGAAGGTCTCACCCTTGCAGCCGTCCAACGGCAGACAGTTGGTGGCTTGGAGCGAACACTTTACTTCACGCTTTGCCGGAACGCCGATCAAGAATGTTGATGTGACTGTCGCGGGCCGCACCATACGTGGTGAGGTGATGATCACCCGCGATGGCATTGAGGGGGGAGCTATCTATGCACTGTCACCGCAATTACGGCAATCGCGGACGATGCAGATTGATTTGAAGCCAGACATGACGGAAGACCAATTGGCCGAACGCATGGCGTTTCCGCAAGGCAAGCAATCGCGCAGCAACTATTTGCGCAAGGCTGCTGGTTTGAATCCTGTTGGAATTTCATTGATGCGCGAGGGAAAAAGCGAATCGCCAAAAAACATCACCGTCACGACCCACGGCGCAGCCGCCATCAACCGCGCGATTTCAACAGCAGGTGGAGTTGCAGCGTCAGAGGTTGACCAAAGCTTCCGCCTGCACAAATTTCCCAACACTTATGTGGTGGGTGAAATGCTGGATTGGGACGCGCCAACGGGTGGCTATTTGCTGCAGGCATGTTTTTCGACGGCTTATGTTGCGGCGAAAGCGTTGGCCTCAGCAATCCAAGGCACCGCCTCCAAAGGACTTCTTTGAAAAGTCGTAGCCGAAGTCGCAACTATAGGTGCCATCTTCAGCCTTGATGCAGTTCAGTCCATTGCCGTCGGTTTTTTGAAAACCACCTGTGCATTCTTCTTTGGCGGCTTTGACACGCATGCCGTCAAACAACAGTTTTGCGACTTTGCCCGTAATCTGGAACGTCAAAAGGCATTCAGGCGCCTTGATGCCATTCGGACAGCCCTCTTCGCCGAGATAGACGCTGCCTTTGATGGGTACAGAGTCGTCGGCAAGGGCTGGTGAAATCAAGAGCATTGCAATAGCAACTGTCCGGACGTGAAACATGGTTTGACTCCCGCGTTAAATGCCCCGGATCAATCTGCATTATCACACCCCTCGGCGCAAGCTACTCTTCGATACCGACCACAAAGAGAACGGCAAAGTCCTGCTTATCGCAACCGCTAACGTCGGGCATTGCAGCACCCGGGTCCACAGGAAAATTATCCGGATTTACCGACGCAGGCGTGCAGGCCTTGCCGCTGGCATCTGGCGTGTACCGGGCGGAGCGGCAGCGCAAGTGAGTCACATCATAGAGCACTGCGCCGTCAGCCAATTCCCAAGCCTGGCTGCCGCTTACATCTTTTTCATGAACGGTGAGCGTGGTTTGCACAATGCGGTCACCGGTCACCAGATATCGTCCAGGTGCCACTTTGGCGTCCGGTTGCTCCATGATCAATCCATGCTCCTCAAGCCACCACGATGTCTTGTCGAATGTCCATTTTGCAGGAGCCACTCCACCATTGGCCACCAGTTGTGAAAAATTCGAAAGTCGCACGCCACGAGGCCCCGGATCAAGCGTCCATAATCCCCAGTTCTCAGCTCCGGTACCCTTACCCGCCAATGGATTGCCAAGAGCCGCGAGGAATTGCGTGGGGACGGGTTTAAAGGTGGTTGCGGCTTTCGCTGGCGGCGCGAGGGCCAAAGAAGCCGCACTGGAAAGTGCGCCCAATAAAGTTCTGCGATTCATCGACATAACCGTGCTCTCATGTCTGTCATTACGGCACGAATTGACGGTTGGATGCAAAACAAAAAAACCCCGGATTTGCACCGGGGCTTTTCTTTCGCATTTGTAATTAAGCCACAGGAACTTCTGAAATCGTTTTCAGAACCTGGCTGGCGATTTGGTACGGGTCGCCTTCAGAGTTCGGGCGGCGGTCTTCCAAGTAGCCCTTGTAGTCGTTGTTCACGAAGCTGTGTGGCACGCGGATCGATGCGCCACGGTCAGCAATACCCCAGGAGAATTTGTTCCAGGGAGCTGTTTCGTGTTTGCCGGTCAGGCGCTTGTCGTTGTCCGGGCCATAAACGTCGATGTGGTCCATGATGTTCTTTTCGAACTGCTTCATGAGCCTTTCGAAATAGGGCTTGCCGCCCTTTTCGCGCATGTAACCTGTGGAGAAATTGCAGTGCATGCCAGAGCCGTTCCAATCGGTGTCGCCCAGGGGTTTGCAATGCCATTCAATATCGATACCGTATTTTTCAGTAATGCGCAGGAGCAGGTAACGTGCAATCCACATTTCGTCGGCGGCGCGGCGTGAGCCCTTGCCGAAAATCTGGAACTCCCATTGGCCCTTTGCCACTTCGGCGTTGATGCCTTCATGGTTGATACCAGCGGCGAGGCATTGGTCCAAATGCTCTTCAACGATATCGCGGGCCACATTGCCAACGTTCTTGAAGCCAACGCCGGTGTAATAAGGGCCTTGCGGGGCAGGGTAGCCCGCTTCAGGAAAGCCCAGGGGGCGGCCGTTTTCGTAGAAGAAATACTCCTGCTCAAAGCCAAACCAGGCGCCTTCATCGTCAAGAATGCCGGCGCGTTTGTTTGAAGCATGCGGGGTCTTGCCGTCGGGCATCATGACTTCGCACATCACCAACACGCCATTGTCGCGGTCGGGATCGGGGAAGTGGCGCACGGGCTTCAACACGCAATCTGAACTGTGGCCTTCAGCCTGTTGGGTCGAAGAGCCGTCAAAGCCCCAAAGCGGCAATTGTTCGAGTTTCGGCATGGCGTCAAATTCGCGGACCATGGTCTTGCCGCGCAGGTTTGGCACTGGCTTGTATCCATCCAGCCAGATGTATTCGAGCTTGTATTTTGTCATTATTGTTCGCGTCCGAGATGATGTGGCACCCGTTTTGGGAGGCGTGCAAAAGGTTGATTTATCGCCCGCTGAGGAGTCTCATAATGAAATATTTTCGGGCGTAAAGCTGAAAAATGAGCGGCGATACTGACTGCCCATATATTAGGCAAAAAGTCTAAAAACTGTGCAAGTTCAAGCGGTTTAACAAAAAACCCCGGCGCTTCCGCCGGGGTTTTGCATTCGTCGATCTGCGCCGCCTTTAGCAGCTATAATACATATCATACTCAACCGGATGCGGTGTCATCCGATAGCGGTCCTGCTCTTCCTGTTTCAGTTCGAGATAGCTCTCGATCTGGTCTTTCGAGAACACGCCACCCTTGGTGAGGAAGTCGTGGTCGGCTGCCAGTGAGTCAA
>CAXTLE010000042.1:0-15508 GCA_964244855.1 uncultured Aestuariivirga sp.
GATGTAAAGATCACATATGCCAAATGATGGGCTGGCTGCGCCGCAGCTGAGGCGGACGTGCCCGGCGCTTGTGTCTCCAAGGTAAAAACGGAACAACCGTTTGACACCAAAGTCACGGCATCAATGTTTTTCTGATCTGTAAATATGACGTCTGGCCGAATTTCGCCGATCGCTGTTTCGATGCGACTTTGACCTGACCCTGCGTTCAGCGGCACATAAAAACCACCCGCAAGCAGACTTGCAAACATCGCAGCATATGCCCCGGCACTTTGGCTGGCAAAAATGACCACCCGCGGTTCTCTTGCCTGTGTGGCAAACTTTTCCGCCAGTTGAACAACCATGTGTTTCAGCTCCGCATAGGTGATGTGACTACTTTTGCTTTCAACAGCAATATTTTGCGGCCATCGGTCTGCGATTTCGAAAAACTTCTTTACGACGGGCGAAATCATGCGGTTTTGTGATCCTGTGAAACACAAAACATGGGATTGCTTTCAAACAGCTTCTTCAAATGGCAATGAACCATAGCACAGTCATAACTCATGCTTGTGCCATAAACCAATCTAGCTTCTTGCATTAATTTTACTGCTCGCAAATTATTCTCAACATTCCAACGACTCTCCCGAGGTGCGCCAACGTTGCGGGCATAATATTGAAACGTGCATTCCTGTACATTGCCCGCTTCGTTACAGGATCTCCGCAAATTGCAACGGCGTGAAAAATTCTGCCAACTGCGATAGGGAATTGTATTGGCGCAGGCTTGAGCGTGAAAGACAAAGGTACCGGCATTGTGCCAATTGCAGCCCAGATATACAACACGAAATTTCGCATCTACCAAAAGTTCAAAATCCGAGCCTGGACCAAAAGACGGTCGTACATGATCGCCCGCAAAGATCTCCGCCTGCGGTCCTAAAAAGCTGTGACTGTGTAGAGGATTGCAACTGCGCGCTGACGCCTGGTGAAGCCGAACGTGCTCACTGAAAGTACCGACTTTTTGCGACTGACTTTGCGGACGATCAAATATCTCATCAACAGGTGCGGTCAACCGATAGGTGGGCACTGCCAAAATTGCACCGGGTCCAATGAGGTCTCTACAGCTTTGCAATAATCCGGCAACGCCACCCTCAAGCACACCAAAGGCGGCCAGATTAGAATGTACCACAATATTTTGTCCTGTAACGACGCCAAGTGCAGTCAGGTGTTCGGTCAAGCTGGTGGCGTCGGTGCTTTTCATTGCACTTGAGCTTTTTGGCCAACAACAAACATGAATTCGCGATAACCCGCGAAATCAAATATGAAATGCCCACGTTCGATAATAGCCATGTCAGTAAACCATCCGATAAAGTCCTCCAGACTCGATGGTATTGTCATAATAGCACCTTCCTGTTTGGTGCCCAAGCGACTATTCCTGATGGATCCATCATCGAGTTGCTCTCCTGTAGTAGCAAACTCATGATTCAACGTAGGCATATTTGCAAAAAAGTATCCGCCAGGCTTTAAGGCGTTGAACAAATCCGCCGCATCGGTTTTCGCTTTTGCAAGTCGATTATAATACAAACAATCCCAACACAGAATGTTGTCGTAGGTATCAATCTGGCTGCCAAGTGCTATGTTGCTGTCAATTAAAATCTGTGCGTTTTTTGTATCCAACAAATTCAAGCGCTGCATCTGTATTTCCAATGCCTTTACGCTCACATCTGAACCAGTCACCTGCCAGCCTTGACGCGCAATGAACTCGCTGTTGTTACCTGAGCCGCAGCCATGATCCAGAAATGTACCGCCTTGTCTGGTTTTGGCAAAGGTGCGAAAATACAGTTGCACGAAAACCTCTGCAGGGTAGTGCAAAAAATTGCCCGATTGGTAGAGTGCATCCCAAATCGTCGTGTTGTTGTCGACCACAGTCAAACCCATTCCACTTTCAAGTTCTGTCGCCCGCGCGAAATAGGCGAAATGGTGATTGGTCGCAAGAAGAACCGGAAAGGGTGGTTCTGAGTTCTGAGCCAACTTGCCAAGCTTAGGCAAAATGTCTTAAGCTTATCCAGATGACCTCAGTAGCCCATCTTCTCAATCAACGCAGTACAGGATCAGTTGAGATTTGCGTTGGCGTGGGAGGCGTCGAGGTCATGCGCGAGGTAGGGTCGGCCAAGTGCCGGATGCCGCGCGGGTCGCCGGAGGCGATACTGATCAATACCAGCGGCGGGCTTGCGGGTGGTGATCGGGTGGAGGTCAAGGCGACGGCGAAGGCAGGTGCGGCACTCACCTTGACCAGTCAGGCCGCAGAACGGGTCTACCGCACACTCGGTCCTGCTGCAGAGGTGAAGATCAGACTCACGGTCGAGGCGGACTCCATGCTCCTCTGGATGCCGCAGGAGAGCATTTTTTTTGAGGGCAGCGCGCTGGAGCGGTCATTGGATGTGGACATTGCAGACCACGCAACATTCTTCGCCGTTGAACCCATGCTGTTTGGTCGCCGCGAGATGGGCGAACATGTGAAACTTGTGTCGGTCATTGATCGTTGGAGTATCCGCCGGGCGGGCAGACTCATCCATTCTGAAGTCTTCCGCCTTGGACCGGACTGGCCGAACTCGAAAGCCACATTCGGCGGCAACCATGCAGCAGCTACAGTTCTGCTGGTATCGGACCAAGCCGAAACACTGATCGACAAACTACGCGCCGTTCTCGGCCCCGATGACGGAGCCTCGGCTTGGAATGGCAAGCTGATTGCAAGGCTTCTGGCCAAAGACGGCTTTCACTTGCGCAAATCCCTGATTCAGGTGTTTGCTGCCTGTGTGGGCCGGGCACGCCTGCCTAAAACCTGGACATTCTGAGGATCATTTATGCAACTGACGCCACGGGAAAAAGACAAGCTGCTGGTGGCCATGGCGGCCATCGTGGCCAGAGGCCGGAAAGACCGGGGCGTTAAATTGAATTTTCCGGAGGCGATTGCCTTGATCACGGAATATGTGGTCGAGGGTGCCCGAGATGGCCGCAGTGTGGCTGACCTGATGGAAGCCGCTGCGCACGTGGTTGAGAAGGCCGATTGCATGGTAGGGGTACCCGACATGATCCACGATGTGCAAGTGGAGGCCACCTTCCCCGACGGCACAAAACTCGTCACCGTACATCACCCCATTCGCTAGAGGCCGCACATGATCCCCGGTGAAATCATCCCCAAGTCTGGTGACATTGAACTCAATGTCGGAGCAGCGCGCGTAACGATGGAGGTTGCCAACACCGGCGACCGCCCGGTGCAGGTGGGCTCACACTATCATTTCTTCGAAACCAACGAGTCGCTGAATTTTGACCGCGCCAAAGCGAGGGGCATGCGGCTGGATATAGCGGCCGGAACTGCTGTGCGTTTCGAACCGGGCCAGCGGCGGGAAATCACACTGGTTCCGTTGGGCGGTCTTCGCCGCGTCTACGGCTTTCAACAAAAAATCATGGGAGAGCTGTGATGGCCAGAATTTCCCGCGCCACTTACGCGCAAATGTATGGCCCGACAGTTGGCGACAAGGTTCGGCTGGCTGATACTGATCTCATCATCGAAGTTGAACGCGACTTCACGCTCTATGGCGAAGAAGTGAAATTCGGCGGTGGCAAGGTCATTCGTGATGGCATGGGGCAATCACAGGCGACTCGCGCCGAGGGTGCCATGGACACTGTCATCACGAATGCGCTGATTCTCGATCATTCCGGCATTTACAAGGCTGACATTGGCCTCAAAAACGGTCGCATCGCCGCCATTGGCAAGGCGGGCAATCCTGATACGCAAAACGCTGTCACGATCATTATTGGTCCGTCCACGGAGATTATTGCGGGCGAAGGCAAGATTATCACAGCGGGTGGTGTGGACAGTCACATCCATTTCATCGCCCCGCAGCAGATTGAAGAAGCGCTTTATTCCGGCATCACCACCATGTTGGGCGGGGGTACGGGTCCTGCCCATGGCACACTGGCCACCACCTGCACAGGGGCCTGGCATATCGAACGCATGATCGAAGCAGCGGATGCATTCCCGATGAATCTGGGCCTCATGGGCAAAGGCAATTCATCACTTCCCGCAGCACTTGAAGAAATGATTCTGGCGGGAGCATGTGGCCTGAAGCTGCATGAAGACTGGGGCACCACGCCCGCTGCCATTGATTGCTGTTTAAGCGTAGCTGATGAACACGATGTGCAAGTCGCCATTCACACTGACACGCTGAATGAGTCAGGCTTCGTCGAAGCCACGGTTGCCGCCTTCAGGGGCCGCACCATTCACACCTTTCATACTGAAGGTGCAGGCGGCGGCCATGCGCCCGACATTATCAAGGTGGCATCGCTTCCCAACGTGCTGCCGTCGTCCACCAACCCGACACGGCCCTTTACGATCAACACAGTAGCGGAGCATCTGGACATGCTGATGGTGTGCCATCACCTGTCACCACGCATCCCAGAGGACATCGCCTTTGCCGAAAGCCGCATCCGCAAGGAAACCATTGCGGCAGAAGACATCCTGCATGACCTCGGGGCCTTCTCGATGATATCCTCTGACTCACAAGCCATGGGCCGTGTGGGTGAAGTCATCATTCGCTGCTGGCAAACCGCGCATAAAATGAAACAGCAGCGCGGCTCGCTCCCCGGCGACGTTGGCAACGACAATTTCCGGGCCAAGCGTTATGTGGCGAAATACACCATCAATCCTGCCATTGCCCATGGGCTTTCACATGAAGTGGGTTCCATCGAAATCGGCAAGCGCGCAGATATCGTGATCTGGAGCCCCGCGTTTTTCGGCGTGAAGCCGGAAATGGTATTGCTGGGTGGCTCGATTGCGGCAGCGCCAATGGGAGACCCCAATGCCTCAATCCCCACGCCACAGCCCGTGCACTACCGCCCGATGTTTGCAAGCTTCGGGAAGCTGCGCACCAATTCATCGGTGACGTTTGTATCGCAAGCAGCCCTTGCTGGCGGGCTGCGCAATCGTCTGGGCACGGCCAAACAAATGGTTGCCGTCAAAAACACACGCGGTGGTATTGGCAAGAAGGACATGATCCATAACAGTGCGATTTTGAATATCGAAGTAGATCCCGAAACCTATGAAGTGCGGGCAGACGGCGAATTGCTGGTCTGTGAACCGGCGATAACGCTGCCAATGACGCAGCGGTATTTTCTGTTTTGACGTCACTCCGCGCCACCCGCTTCGTCCGCGCGCAATTTCTCCTGGAAACACCATGGGAAATCATCGTCATGGACGCCGAAGCGCGGCATCTCCGTCGCAAGCTTATCACCCTGCAGCATGGTGATGAAGTGATGGTTGACCTCGACAAGACTACTAAGTTTGAAGACCGCGATTGCCTGATCCTTGATGATGGACGGCTGGTGCAGATCATCGCATCAGACGAAGAACTTTTGGAAGTGACGGCGCAGGACTCAACACACTTGACCCAACTCGCATGGCACATCGGCAACCGTCATCTTGCGGCCCAGATAGAAGGGTCCCGCATTCTCATCCGGCAAGATCACGTCATTGCGAAGATGCTGGAACAGCTGGGAGCCAAAATCCGGACCGTGCGCGAAACCTTCACACCAGAACATGGGGCCTATGCCCATGAGCACTGAGAACGCCTCACTGCTGATGCTGCTGAACTGGATGTCGCCCACCTTCCCCATCGGCAGTTTTGCTTATTCACACGGCCTCGAACAAGCCATCGCCGACGGTCGCGTAACAAAACAAGACGATGTGCAAAGCTGGATCGCTGACCTTCTGCAAACAGGCTCCGGCTGGAATGATGCCGTGTTGTTTGCACAATGCTGGCACGGCAATCCCAACGAACTCGCCCTCGCCCTTGCAGGATCATCTGAACGCTTTTCCGAAACCACGCAACTCGGCCGCAACTTCAACATCGCTGCCAGCGTTTGGACGGGTGATGAACATCATGCCACTACCATGGCTTATCCTGTCGCTGCAGGCATCGCCTGCAAACGCATGAATATTCCGCAAAACCAAGCCGTGGCGGCATATCTCCAGGGCTTTTGTGCCGCCCTCGTGTCTGTTGCAGTCCGTTTGGTACCATTGGGCCAAACAGCTGGGCTGAAAGTCTTGCGCAACCTCGCCCCACTGATATCCACAACAGCCAACCGCGCCGCAATAGCCAAACTCGACGATCTCGGCTCCAACTGCATCGCAGCCGAAATCGCCGCCATGAAACATGAAACCCTTGAGCCCAGGATTTTCCGCACATGAGTAAAGGCCCCCTTCGCGTCGGCATTGGTGGTCCCGTCGGTTCCGGCAAAACCACGCTCACCGAAAAACTCTGCAAGGCCATGCGCGATAGATATTCCGTGGCCGCCATCACCAACGACATATACACCAAGGAAGACGCGCTCATTCTCAACCGTTTGCAGGCGTTGCCGGAAGACCGCATCATGGGCGTTGAAACCGGGGGCTGCCCGCACACAGCGATCCGCGAAGATGCCTCGATCAATCTCGCCGCCATTGACGAAATGAACAAACGCTTTCCCGATCTCGATGTGATCTTCATCGAGTCCGGCGGCGACAATCTTGCGGCTACCTTCTCGCCTGAACTCGCCGACTTGACACTCTATGTGATCTCCGTTTGCCAAGGCGAAAAAATCCCACGCAAGGGCGGCCCGGCCATCACCAAGTCAGACTTGCTGATTATCAACAAGTCCGACCTCGCGCCGTATGTGATGGCGGATCTCGCCATCATGGAAAACGACACCCAAAAGGCCCGGGCGGGGCGACCTTACGTCTTCACAGACCTGTTGCGACAAAAGGGGGTGTCTGACGTCGTTTCATTCCTTGAAAAACATGGCGGCTTGACACAAGCTGCGCGTTAGGACGGTAGCATGGCGACGATCTTCAACGAAATGCAAGACAAGGCCAATCACACGCGTGGCCCTTACGTGCAGGTTGAAGACTGGCTGAAGACCCTCAAGAAAAAAGACGTGGAACGCGCCACAAGAGAGGCCGAGGCCCGCTTCCGCCGCCAAGGCATTACCTTCGCGGTTTATGGCGACGATGAGGCCTCCGAACGGCTGATCCCTTTCGACATCATCCCCCGCGTCTTCGCCGCCACCGAATGGCGCCGACTCTCCGCAGGCATAGAGCAACGGGTGCGGGCGATGAACGCTTTCATTCACGACCTCTACCACCGTCAGGACATTTTGCGCGCAGGCCGCATCCCCGCCGACATGATTGTGAATAATGCCGCCTTCGTGCCGGAAATGGTGGGCGTGGCACCGTCACGCGGCATCTATGCCCATGTCATCGGCATCGACATTGTGCGCATTGCCGAAAATGAGTTTTACGTTCTCGAAGACAATTGCCGTACACCTTCAGGTGTGTCCTATATGCTCGAAGACCGCGAAACCATGATGCATCTGTTTCCAGAATTGTTTTCAAAACAACGCATCGCCCCCGTCGAAAACTACCCCTCTTTGCTGCGGCAGACGCTCGCAAGTGTGGCACCAGCCGGATGCAACGGTGAACCCACAATCGTTGTCCTCACCCCCGGCATACACAACTCAGCCTTCTTCGAACACGCCTTTCTCGCCGATGAAATGGGTGCCGAACTCTGTGAAGGCAGCGACCTGTTTGTGCAGGATGGTTACCTCTACATGCGTACCACGCAGGACCCCAAACGAGTCGACGTCATCTATCGCCGCATTGATGATGCCTACCTCGACCCGCTGTCTTTCAAGCCCGACTCCACCATTGGCGTGCCGGGATTGTTCGATCTCTATCGCGCAGGCCGCGTCACCATTGTCAACGCACCGGGCACCGGCATTGCTGACGACAAGTCGATTTACACCTATATCCCCGATGTCATTGAATTCTACACGGGCGAAAAACCGTTACTGAAAAACGTGCCGACATGGCGCTGTGCGGAAGCCAAGTCGCTGCAATATGTGCTCGAACATCTCGCGGAATTGGTGGTGAAAGAAGTGCATGGCTCTGGTGGATACGGCATGCTGGTCGGCCCAACGTCATCGAAAAAAGAAATCGAATTGTTCCGTGCGAAACTCAAAGCAAGGCCCGACAACTACATCGCGCAGCCAACACTGGCATTGTCCGCCGTTCCAACATTTACGGCATCAGGAGTCGCCCCCCGTCATGTGGATTTGCGGCCCTTTGTTTTGTCTGGTGATCGCGTGCGCGTGACGCCCGGCGGATTAACACGCGTAGCCTTGAAGAAAGGATCTCTGGTGGTGAATTCGAGCCAAGGTGGCGGCACCAAGGATACCTGGGTGTTGGAGGATTGATGAAGACTGTCGCAACACTCCCTCATCTGGCCTTCAGCCACCTTCTCCCGTTGGAAGAAACGGGAGAAGGCCAAAACGATCTGCCTTCTCCCGCTCTTCTTGCGGGAGAAGGTGCCCGAAGGGCGGTTGAGGGATCAACGGCACAGTCTCCATCATGGAGCACCTACCCCTGATGCTCGGACGCACCGCCTCATCCCTGTTCTGGATGTCCCGCTATTTTGAGCGGGCCGAAAACATGGCGCGTCTTCTCGAAGTCGGCCACCGCATTTCACTGATGCCCGGTCGTGTTGAAGGTCACCGCGATGAATGGCGTTCCACGCTTCTCAGTGCCGCATGCGAAGACGCCTATATGCTCAAACACAAGGACGTAACGGCCAAACACGTCATCGCCTTTTTGATCTTCGACGACAGCAACCCAACCTCCATTCGCTCGGTGGTGCGTGCCGCCCGCAACAATGGCCGCGCCGTGCGAACTGCCCTCACACGTGACGTCTGGGAAAGCATCAACTCCACCTGGAACGAACTCGTCGCCATCAATCCCGGTGACATGACTTCTGATCGCCTGCCCGTGTTCCTCGATTGGGTGAAGCAACGCTCCATGTCATTTCGCGGAGCCATTCTCGGCACCATGCTGCGCAATGAAAATTATTATTTCAGCCAGCTCGGAAATTTCATTGAACGCGCTGACAACACGGCGCGGATTCTCGATGTCAAATATTTCATTCTCCTGCCCAAGCCGTCAGATGTCGGCTCCGATCTCGACGCACATCAATGGGCGCAGATCCTCCGCAGTGTTTCCGCACATCGGGCCTATCGCTGGTTTTACCGGGACAGCAACTATAAGCCCTGGCTGGTCGCTGAATTCCTGATCCTGCGGGAGGAAATGCCGCGCTCACTTTTGTTCAGTTATCAATGGATCAACACCGCGCTTGCGGGCCTCACGGCCTTGCACGGCAAATCATATGACTGCCATGACAAGGCTGCAGAAATGGCGGCGCGCTTGAAACATGGCAAGATGGAGGACATTTTCCAGTCGGGTCTGCATGAATATCTGCAAACCTTCATAGATGGCAACAACGCGCTCTCGATGGATGTCGGGCGCACCTATAATTTTCCGTGACGCCCATGCGCCTGCACGTTCGCCACATTACGCACTACACTTACGAGGATGCGCCAAAATCTCTGGTGCAACGGTTTCATTTGCAACCGGCTGACTTTGCAACACAGCGCTGTTTGTCATGGACCGTAACTTGTCCCGGCATTGAAAATGCCCTGTGCTATGTCGATGGCTTTGGCAATTGGGTCACTCTCGTAACATCCGCCCCCGGTGCAGATGGCATGGAGATCGTCGCAGAAGGTGAAGTTGAATCCTTCGACGCGCAAGGCGTGGTGCGCGGTCTTGTTGGTCTTGCACCGGAAGCCATTTTCTTGCGGGTCACACCACCCACACACATCAGCGAACCCCTGCAAAAGCTCGCAGGAGAATTCAATCGGAAAAAACCAACCCTCGAAATCGCGCACGGTTTGATGCAGGCCGTGCACGGCCGCGTCGCCTATGAAACCGGAACCTCTGATGCCGGGACCACGGCTGCCGAGGCTTACGCCGCGGGACGCGGCGTGTGCCAGGACCATGCCCACATCATGATTGCTCTCGCCCGCAGCATGAGAATCCCGGCACGTTACGTCACAGGCTATCTCGTCACTGGCGTTGGCGCATCGTCCACCGCGGCCCACGCCTGGGCCGAGCTGTTCGTGCCGGAACTGGGTTGGGTTGGCTTTGACGCCGCCAATGGCCAATGCCCGACCGACCAATATGTACGCGTTGCCGCAGGGCTGGACGCTGCCGCCGTAGCGCCCGTACGTGGTACCAGACGCGGCGGCTATGGCGAAGAAAAATTGAGGGTTGAAGTACGCGTCGAAATCTCGGAACAGTAGCCTTGGGAAAATCTCGGATTCGCTTGAAATGACTTATTGTGTTGGCATGTTGTTGGACAAGGGCCTGGTCATGGCCGCAGACACACGCACCAATGCGGGTGTGGACAATGTTGGCAAGTTCAAGAAGCTCTACACCTGGGAATATCCTGGGGAACGGGTTTTCGTATTGTTGACCGCCGGAAATCTTGCCGTTACGCAGGCAGTTGTCAGCGTGATTTCTGAACAGATTGAACACCCGGAAGCCGAAGGTGATTCACTTCGCACCGTCGCCACAATGTTTCAGGCCGCACATTTGGTGGGCGACGCTATACGCGAAGTGAAGCGCACCGATGGCGAACACCTCTCTTCCAATGGCGAGGCGTTTGCAGCCAGTTTCATTTTCGGTGGCCAGATCGGCAGAGAACGCCCACGCCTGTTCAACATCTACGCCGCTGGCAATTTCATCGAAGCCACACCCGACACGCCGTTTTTTCAGATTGGCGAGCACAAATACGGAAAGCCCATTCTCGACCGCGTGGCCCGCACTGAAATGGAATTGGGTGAAGCTGCCAAGATGGTGCTGCTGTCGTTCGATTCCACACTGCGCTCCAATCTAAGTGTAGGGCTGCCGATTGACTTGCTTACCTATGAAACTGACACCTTGAAAATCGAACACACCAAGCGCATAGGCCCGGATGATCCCTACTTCAAAATGCTCTCAACCGAATGGTCGAAGGCTTTGCGCAACGCCTTTGCCAATATCGAGGCGCTTGATATCTAGCAGGCTGCTGAAAAACTCACAAATCTGCTTGTGATTGGCATGAGTATGTTTTTCTGATGTCTGTGCGGCTGATGTCAGGGTTGAGGTTTCGCGGTTCCTGGCTTTCGTCGCACGTTTTCATGTGGCATATGCCGTCATTTTCGGGATTCGGGTGAGGTTGTAGGGGGCCATGGTGAAGGTGAAGAGACCGCGGAACTTCTGCAAACCTCGCAACTTCACTTTCCGCAAGCCTGCGATGGTTTTGCCCCAGCCGAAGCCTTCCTCGATGTGTTTGCGGATGCATTGGCTGATGGCATTGCCCTGATGTTGCGTCTTACGGCCATCGACCAATGAACTGCTCACCCTGCCAGTCTTTGAGACCGCGCCGTTGATGGCGACATAGGGCGTCACCTAGCGGGCGCGCAGGTCTGTGATGAAGGCGGCTGCGTCATAGAGCTTGTCGGCTCCGAGTGTGACCCACCGTGATGGTGGCTTCACCCGGTCGAACAGAATGAGGGCTGCCTCGTGTTCGGCCGTTCCGGTGTCGTGCAGCACGTCCGCGCCGACAATCAGGCCGTTGCGTTTCTCCATCGGGATTGAGCCCATAAAGCCGAGGCGGCTTTCCTGGCCATTGACCTTGCGGGCCAGCCCGGCATCGGGATCGGCTGTTGATGAGTGCGTCTCATTGGAGCGTCTCTCCTTGTGGAAGTTGCGCTCGCCATTGCGACCTGGCCCCAGGGGTGGGCCTGAACCATCCTTCGGCTGGAAGCTCTTCATCGACGCCCAGGTTTCAAAAAGCGTTCCATCGACCGAAAAGTGTTCCGAAGACAACAGGCTCTTCGCCTGTGGCAGCGCCATCAGATTCCCAAGAACCGACTGCGCCACACCGGCCTCGAACAGCCAATTTTTCGGCGATCAAGCCCAAGCATTCGCGTGTGCAGTCATCAATCACCGTCAGAACCCTGAACTTGCGGTAATCAGTGAACTGATCGAACACCAAACCAAGGCTCCAGCGCTGATTGGGTAACAGTGGCACAAGCACGGGAGCGCGGGTGCAGGGGGCTCTTTTGCGACCATGGCGCTTGCGCACAGACAGCTTCTCTTCGCAATACATCCGGAACAGGCGCTTGTGGTTGACCGCAACGCCCGCGCCCTTCACCAGCACATGAATGCGCCGATAGCCAAAGCGCCGCCGTTCGTGTGCAATCGCCTTCTTGCGATCACGCAGGTTGGTATCATCAGCCCTTACTGACGCATATCTGACTGTCATCCGGCAACATTGTAAAAGCTGGCACGCCCGTCGCTTGCTCATCTCAGGGGTGAACATGAGATAAGCGAGCGACGGGCGTCACCATTTTTTTCCAAGTAAATCTTTCAGCGCCACATTGTCCAACATGGCATCAGCCAGCAATCGCTTCAGCTTGGCGTTCTCAAGGCTCCTGAGCCTATTGGCCTCTGACACGTCCATCCCGCCGAACTTGGCTTTCCATTTGTAGATTCTGGCATCGCTGACGCCGTACTTGCGGCACAAGTGCGAAACCGAAATCCCGGCCTCGTGCTCCTTCAATATCCCGATAATCTGCTCTTCTGTAAATCGACAGTGGTTCATCCTCTGGTCCTCGTTTGTTGGGCCAGAGCCAAATTCAATATAGATTAAGATGCGGGGGCAAGGTCAGAGAGGCTTCTACTACGAACGATCATACCAAGAATTGCGCTGGATACCAACAAATCTCTTTGACGACTCTTGGACTGCGAAGCTCAAATTTCCAAATAAAAAGCCACGTTCTATTGGGCTTTTGTATTTTTTGGACTTTGTGAAACTTTGATTTGGTGCCCTGAAGAGGACTCGAACCTCCACGATGTTACTCGCTAGTACCTGAAACTAGTGCGTCTACCAATTCCGCCATCAGGGCTTTCCGGTCGCCTCAATAGGCGGGGGGTGATGTGATTGTCAACCGGCGTGTGCAATGGTCCTGCTGCGCCTTGCCGCCAAGCAAAGCACCAAGATGCCTGAAACCAGCGATGGCAGACCGGCGGGCAGGGGAACCGGGGAAAGTGACACCACTTTCAGGTTGTTGACTCCAAGAGTTGCTGAGCCGCTGCCGAAATTCACAAAGCCTTGTGCGGAAGAGCCGGGAAGCAGAAGGCCAGCGCCTGCCACCGAAAAAGGCGTGGTCAAAACTGAGGGTAACGAGGTATCATTGCGGTATTCCGTCAGTGTAATCCCGGAGCCATAGGCGGGATCTTGCGCCGAGAGGCTGAATGAGCTGTGCCCCAAACCGTTGGCGACGCTGGCTTGGCCGTAGCCCCAGCCAAGGAAATCATAACTGATGCCGTTGATGGTGATCGAGGCAGAGATCATAGGGCTCTGGCTGCCAAGTGACAAACCGCCGAAAATTTGATCGATGACGGGTGAGGTATGGCGGCCAATGGCCGTGTTATATTTGAAGGACGCGATAAATGCTTCGCCGTCAAGCAAAAGGCTACCACCGAAAACATTATGCGCGTCATTGCCGCTGACAACGGTGCCGCTGAAAGTTGCCTGCATCATGGCATTAACTGGCACGGGAACGGCACATGCCGGAGCTGCCAGGCCAACCAGGACGGTGACCAAAAAGACCATGTTTTTAAAGATTTGCGTCATCTCAACTGCTTTCAATCTGAACCTGTGTTTCATCCGGAATCGGGGTAACTGGACATCGTTAAAATTTGATTAAGATTTAAAGCTTCAGCATGAGGCTTTGCAAGCAGGCGTTCGAGTGTCTAAAAGGTAGCGAAATTTGTGTTTGGAGATGACGCGGTGGCTTTGGACAATAGCGATAAACTGGTGACAGTGATGGGTGGCTCTGGCTTTATTGGCCGCCATGTGGTGCGAAGTCTGGCCAAGCGTGGCTATCGTGTTCGTGTGGCCTGCCGTCGTCCCGATCTGGCGGGTGATGTGTTGCCCTATGGCGTGCCCGGGCAGATTGCCTTGGTGCAGGCGAATGTTCGGTTTCCGGCGTCTGTGCTTGCCGCCTGTGACGGTGCCTTTGCGGTGATCAATGCCACGGGCACCGATACGTCTTCCGGAACACAGACGTTTGATGCTGTGGTCGCTTTTGGATCAGAAGCCATTGCCAAGGCGGCGCGGGCAGCGAAAGCGGACGTGTTCGTCATGGTGTCAGGTCTTGGGGCTGGCGAGAATGAACCCAGTGCAGCCGCTCGCGCCAAAGGTCAGGCTGAAACCGCAACAACGAGAGCATTCCCCGGTGCGATGTTTGTGCGTCCTTCGGTGGTGTTTGGGCCAGATGACCGCTTCTTCAACAAGATCGCTGCAATGGCACGGTTCTCGCCCATTGCTGCGCTGATCGGTGGCGGCACCACCAAGGTGCAGCCAGTGTTTGTGGGCGATGTGGCGGAAGCCATTGTGACCTTGATTGATGCAGGGAAGGCCACGGGCAAGACTTATGAACTCGGTGGGCCGGAAGTTGCTGATATGAAAGAGATCACGAAGTTCACTTTGGAAACCGCCGTCAGGAAACGCGTGCTGCTGCCATTGCCGTGGAGCGTTTCAAAATTCATCGGAACGCTGGCGAGTTTCGCCCCCGGATCACCTTTGACAGCTGATCAGGTTGAAATGTTGAAATCCGACAATGTAGTGAGTGCAATAGCCATTGCCGAGAAGCGCACCCTTGAAGGCTTGGGCATCACGCCGCGCAGTTTCCGCAGCGTGACACCAAGCTATCTCTATCGTTACCGCAAGGAAGGTCAGTTCACAGCGCCGAGCGGTACGCCCCAGTAAATCAGGCCGAGCAGGAAGAAGCCGAGGACGACGCGGTAGAACACGAAGGGCAGGAAGCTCATGGTGCGCAGCATGCGCATCAGAAAAGCAATCGCGCCCAAGGCGATGAAGAAGGTCAACACACCCGTCATGATGATATCGCCACCCAGCTTTTCGCCCGACGACAAAGCATCACCAATCACCAGAATGGAGGCGGCGGCATTGGCGGGGATCGACAACAGGAATGAAAAGCGGGCGGCTTCCGGACGGATCAGGCCTAGTCCGCGACCCGCCGTCATTGTGATACCGGATCGGCTGGTGCCGGGTGAGAGTGACAATGATTGCGCGCAGCCAATCATCAAAGCGGATTTCCAGTTTATGTCACGCACGGTGTTGCGCAGCATTCCATAGGTGTCAGCGATGTAAAGCAGTATGCCAAAGACAATAGCGTTGATTGCTACCAGAGTGGTTGAGCGGATATGTTCGTCAAGATGTGTCAGCTTCATCACAAGACCAACCAAAATAATCGGTACGGTGCCAATCACAATATTTAACATAAGACGCGAATTGTAGGTGGCACGACGCTGCACAAAATCGAGGAGGCCGTGGAACATCGCAAGCACATCGCGCCAGAAATAAATGATCACCGCTGTGAGCGTACCCACATTCGTCACCATGTCAGTGAGCAGGCCTTGATCCTTCCAGCCTGTGAGTGCCGGCACCAGAATCAGATGGCCTGATGATGATACGGGCAAGAATTCAGTGATGCCCTGGATCAGGGCGAGGACGATGATTTGCTCTAGGAACATGAT
>CAXTLE010000043.1:0-15116 GCA_964244855.1 uncultured Aestuariivirga sp.
GGCGCAGCATATAGCGGTGCGCCAACCAGCGGATGCGCATGGCAAAGTTGCCGCGAAGCCCCTGATTTTCAATCGAGTCCGCAAATGCGGTGACAACGGGTTGAAACAACATGGCGAGTGCCGCGTAGAACAGCAGATGCCACTTGTTGTTTTCCCAGAAGGTGGCGCGGTCAGCTTTCCCCAAAACATCGACAAGTTGGCCGACGTAAGCGAAGACGCGCACTTCGATGATGGCGAGAATGATTGACAATGCGAAGCCAACCATAAGCATGGGGAAGAATGGCCGTGTGAAGTGACGGATAAATCCCCAGGTGGTGGCGGGCGGCTTTGATGGCTGTTCGGCCGGAAATGCGTCAACGCGGCGTTCCAGCCATTTAAAGTACCGGTTCATCGAAATCTCGTTTTTGAAATTGAACCGGCGGGAATACGCGTTGGCTCGCTGAGTCTGGCCCAGCCTTCCAGCCTACAACATGTGTGGTTTTTTGCCAAGTCTGTGTCGAAAGTGGCAAACCTTGGCAATTCCCTTTCTGGGAAAATGTTCTATATTGGTTTCAGGGACGCGATTTGAGGGGATTGGATATGGGACGATTTGCAGGGTTTATGCCGGAAGTGGTGGAAGTGGTGCGGCGCTTTCCCGTGGCGGTGCTGTGCTGTGTCTGGGCTTTTGTGTTTAATGTTTATTGGAGCAACGACTTTTTCGGTGGACTTGATGAGCCTGTTACACTGGGCTTGATGGCGGCATTTTTCGGCGGCGGGGCTGCACATTTGTTCGCTGAGGGGCGGAAGTGGGCGCTTGTGCCATCCGTGGTGTTTGCGGCTATTGTGGCCGCTATTGCGGGATATCTCGCCTATGATCCGGCCTTGTTGCAAAGCTATCGGCTGTTCCTGTTTTTGGGTCTGGCGCTGATGCTGTTCGTGGCCCCCTATGTGCGGCGAGGGGCCGCGCAGGGGGCTGTGTGGCTGTTTGGTATGCGGCTGGGGCTTGCGGCACTTCTGGCACTGGTTGTTGGTTTGATCCTGATGTTGGGGTTGATGGCGATTGTCAGTGGTCTGAAATTCCTGTTCGGGTTTGATCTTGGGAATTCCGCTTGGGAACGGATCAGCGCGCTTTCGATTTATCTGGTGGCGCCACTGTTTGGTCTCGCCATGGTGCCGCGCAACGTGGATGAAGTGATTGATCTTGCGGCCCACAAGGGTGGTTTGCTGGAGCGTGGGGTTTCCATTCTGGTGAACTACATCGCGGTGCCCTTGGCGATTGTTTATGCTCTGTTGTTGCATGCCTATGCAGTGAAAATCATTGCGCTGCAGAGCATGCCCAAGGGCGAAGTGGGCCTGACGGTTACGCTGTTTGCGATAGCTGGCACTTTTGCCTGGCTGGTGGCTTGGCCGTTTCGTGACACAGGCACGCGATTGCTGAAACTTTACGCGCGTTATTGGTTCTGGTTCCTGCCGGTGCCTGTGGGCCTGCTGGCGCTGGCCGTTGGGCAGCGGGTGGCAGACCATGGCATGACGCCGGATCGCTATGGGTTGGTTTTGGTGGCGATATGGGGGGCGCTGGTGTGTGGATATCTGATGCTGCGGCGGAGCTATGCTGACATGCGGGTGATCATTGGCGGCGCGGCGGTGCTGCTGGTGCTGGGGTCATTTGGGCCGCTGGGGGCTGTGGGGTTGACGGTGAACAGTCAGATGGCGCGGTTTGAAAAGTTTCTGACGGAGAATGGGATGTTGGAGGGTGGGAAATTGAAGGCTGTGTTGCCGGAACTTACAAGTGTTCAGAAGCAGCAAGGAATCAGTTATCTACGTGTTTTCAGCGAGATCGACGCTACAGACAAAATAACGGTTTTTCTGCGAGACGGGCAAGCTGGCCCCGATGAAGATTATCTAAGTCCAGACTCGCTCAGGCGGTTTGGTTTCGACAAATACTGGGAAGACGGCGCGGCTGTCTCTTTCAGAGCAAATGTGTTCCCGACTGCTATTCCTTTCACGGGCGAAGGACGAGTGATGGGGCCGTTTTTCTTCACATCAAACAATTTGAACGGCAAGCTAGCTGAGCAACCCAGATTTGTTCGCAATGCAAGTCATCTGACAATGACTTGGACAAACACACCAGACAAACGGTCTGTGACGCTCCTTCTCGAAGAGAGGGCAATACTCAAACTGATAAAAGAAAATGAAAACCATCAGCGTGAAAATCAGCGGCCACCGCTATTGTTTCCAGTCGGTTCCAATTTCATGCTCATCATTCTAGACGGCGACGGTACTTATGGAGAAACGGTTGCTACATTGAGCTCGTTGTCGTTTTGGTTGATTGAGAAGAAGTGAAGGTGTTGGTTTTTTGCGGGCGTGCGTGGAGGGAAAGGGACCTCATCACCCCTTCGGGGAGCTTCTCCAGAGGAGAAGCGACTCGTTGGTGGTCCTCCCTCAATGTTGATAATTTGGGGAGGTGTTGCAGCAAGTCGCTTCTCCTCTGGAGAAGCTGCCCGAAGGGTGCCGCAATCGAAGGCGATAGCTGGTGATGAGGTCCCTTCCTCCGCGCTTACGCCGCCTCCGCAAACTCCGCGCGTTTCAGCGCTGATTTGAGGGCAGCCAGACATATGGGGTCGAAGGCGGTGCCAAGGTCTTTGTCCATGATTGAAAAGGCCTGAATTGGCATCATGGCTTTGCGGTAGGGGCGGTCGGCGGTCAGGGCGTCGAAGACGTCGGCGACTGATACGATGCGGATGTCGAGGCTGATTTGGTTGCCTTTCAGGCCGTGGGGATAGCCTTTGCCGTCGAGGCGTTCGTGGTGATGGCGGGCGATTTCGGCCATTTCGGCGAAGGCTGTGACGTCGTGCAGGATGTTGGCGGAATGCACGGGGTGGGTTTTGATGGTGGTGAATTCCGCGTCGGTCAGCTTGTCTGGCTTGTCGAGAATGGTGTTGGAGATGGCCAGTTTGCCGATGTCGTGCAGCAGGGCGGCGCGGCGCAAGAAGCGGCGGTGATCGACAGTGAGGTCCAGTTCTTCGGCGATGAGGTCGGTGTAAAGTGCCACGCGTTCGGAATGGCCGCGGGTGAAGGGGCTTTTTGAATCGATCACCAAAGCAAAGCCTTTGGCAACGCGGTCGAGATCGTCTTCGCTGGCCACGCGAATGTGTTCGCCGGGTTCGAGGCTAAGTACGTGGGATGCAAGTTGAGGTGACTGTAGGGGGTCCCACAAGCCATCCCAGTCGGCAAGAGCTGTGAAGACGTCGACGAGATCAGGTGCAAACCAGGTGCCGCTGCGGTTTTCTATTTCCGTGATGGCAGCGGCCCGGCCCGACGAGGTGTTGAAGACATCGGCAACTTGCGCCAGCAGGGCGATTTGTGCGGCGACTGGAATGGCGCGGGCGGAGATGCCTTCGGGTTTGCCGCGCCCGTCCCAATGTTCGTCGAGGTGCTGGATGGCGTTGGCCACGCTTTCGGAGAAGCCCATGAGGCGGGCAATGTCAGCGCCGCGCTGGCAGCGGGCTTCGATCAGTTCCCGCGAAATCTCGCCACCATTTTTCATGATGTTTATGACGGCGCGGAATCGTTCAGCCATGCCGGACTGCAGGCCGGTGTGGGAGAGAACAAAGCGCAGGGCTTGGCTCAGGCTGCCGTCGATGAGTTTGAAGTCGGCTTTGAAGTGTTGGTCGTCGGTGAGGTAAAGTTGGCAGATGCGGGCGGCGTTGGAGGAGCAGCCGAGGTCTTTGAGAAGCAGCATGTAGTAGAGGTCGGAGAGTTCGGCTGGTGTGAGGTTGATGGCTTGGCCGAGGTGGGTGCCGATCCAGCAAGCACGAATGCAATGGCCGCGTGGCTGGCCTTCGGTGAGGTCGAGAGCATGGGAGAGGGCACCCAGGAGTTCGGCTGTGCGGATTGTTTGGGTCATGGAGGGATTGTCCGTCCGCGGACGTTAAGGTCGGGTAAAGCATGGAGGGCGGTGAGTTGGTTCGGTGATCACAAAACTGTCATTGCCGCACTTGTTGCGGCAATCCATGGTTCAGCAAGCGCGATTTATCAGGATAACTCCACTCCGGTTGAACCATGGATTACCGCAACAAGTGCGGTAATGACAAACCTGAAAGACAACGGCTTTGTCACGGAGCGATTGCCCGTGTATCACCCGCACATGGCGAGTTTTTCCCGGGTTCTTCCTCTGACGATTGCTGCGGCACTTTTTCTTGAGCAGATGGATTCCACAATTATTGCGACGTCTCTGCCGGATATTGCGGCTGACTTGGGGACGTCTCCGGTTTCGCTCAAACTGGCTTTCACGACTTACCTCTTGGGCCTCACGGTGTTTTTGCCGATCAGTGGCTGGATGGCAGATCGGTTTGGGGCGAAACTGGTGTTTCGGCTGGCCATTCTGGTGTTCACGCTGGGCTCTGCGTCGTGCGGGTTTTCGCAAGGGCTGGATTGGTTGGTGTTCTCGCGCTTTGTGCAAGGTGTAGGCGGGGCCATGATGGTGCCTGTGGGTCGCATCATTCTGTTGCGGGCTGTGCCCAAGGCGGAACTGCTGGATGCGATTGCGTGGCTGACTATTCCAGCCCTCATGGGACCTGTGATCGGGCCGCCGATTGGGGGTTATATTACAACGGTTTATGACTGGCGCTGGATCTTCTGGATGAACCTGCCTTTCGGGCTTTTGGCGCTGGCTTTGGCAACTTGGCTGATGCCGAATGTGAAGGCTGAAGTGCCGCCGCCGCTTGATGTGAAAGGCTTTTTGCTATCGGGGCTTGGCTTGACGCTTTCGGTATTCGGTTTGACAGTTGCAGGGCGTTCGCTGTTCACAGGTTGGCAGGTTGTTGCGATGATAGTGGCCGGGCTCTTGTTGCTGGTGGCCTATTGGTTTCATGCCAAGCGCACGGCAGCGCCGATACTCGATCTCAGCCTGATGCGGTTTCCGTCATTCCGGCATTCGGTGGTGGGGGGGAATGTGTATCGCATTGCCGTGGGCGCCACACCGTTTCTCATTCCGTTGATGCTGCAACTGGGGTTTGGATTTACGGCATTCCAGAGCGGCATGGTGACATTTGGGTCGGCCTTGGGGGCGGTGTTGATGAAGTTTACCGTGTCGCCCTTGGTGCGGCGTTTTGGCTATCGCAATCTTTTGTTGATCAACGGTGTGTTGAGCTGCGTGATGTTTGCGGTGAAGGCGAGCTTCACGGCCACCATGCCGGTGGTGTTGATGTTTGGCATTTTGCTGGTGTCGGGCTTTTTGCGCTCTTTGCAATTCTCATCGCTCAACACCTTGGCCTATGCAGACATCGATACCAAGGACATGGCGCGGGCCAACGCGCTTTATACTGTGGCGCAGCAATTGTTCCTCGCCCTTGGCGTGGCGACGGCGGCCTATTTGCTGGATCTGCGGTTGTGGTGGTTTGGCCGCGAGACATTGGTAGCGGGAGATTTTTCCTTTGCGCTGCTGGTCGTCTCCGGCATTTCTGTGTTCGCGTTTTTCTCCTATGTGAAGCTGGAAGCGGGGGCAGGGGCGTCGATTTCCGGACGCGCTGTAGAGTGATGTTCACATTTGTTTGAGCAGATGTGAGTGCACTTTTGTCGCGCCACATCGTATATACTGCAACAACAGGAGACCACTCATCATGCAACGCCGCCGTTTCAATTTATCTGCATTGTCCATCTTGGGCTTCGGCTTGACCTCGCGCATGGCCGCCGCCGACGAGATGTTTGAAGTTACCAAGACGCCTGAGGAGTGGAAGAAAATTCTATCGCCTGAAGCCTATGCCACATTGCGTGAAGAAGCGACTGAACGTCCATTTACATCGGCGCTGCTCGAAGAACACCGCAAGGGCAACTTCAATTGTGCGGGCTGTGATTTGCCGCTTTACGCCTCGGAGACGAAGTTTGACTCAGGCACAGGCTGGCCCAGCTTTTTCGATCATCTGCCCAATGCCATTGGCAACAAGGAAGACAACACATTGTTTGCAACGCGCAATGAAGTGCATTGCAGGCGTTGCGGCGGTCACCTCGGCCATGTGTTTGAAGATGGTCCGCAGCCGACAGGATTGCGCTACTGCATGAATGGCGTGGCGCTGACGTTCAAGCCGCTGGCGGCGTAAGGCCGGGAATAGCGACGGGACATCAGCCCTTCCCGTCGCTGAAACCGGGGCAAATGTCTCTTCCCATCCGGTTGAGTTTGAAGGTCTTGTGCTCCGGGTTATTTGCCACCGGGAAAAGCCTGGGAGAGAATTCGCCTTCTTCGACGAGGTTGAGATCGCCCTCCGGCGACAGCAAGACAGCATCGCCTTTCGTTGTGAGAGAGAAGCTGCCGCCCAATTTGTTGTCATGGCCGCTGTCAATGATCTTGCAATGGGTTTTATCGCCCTGTTCGACACAGACAAAACCATTCAGCAAGAGGGTGTAAGACCCACGCAGACGCAGCTGCAACATGTTTTCGGATTCTTCGCCATTGGGTTCGAAACCCACTTGCAAAGCCATGAAAGTGACGTCCTGGCTTTTGTGCTTGGCCAAATGTGCCGCGTCATAGCTGCGCGTAAAGCAGCCTTTGACGGCGGCTTGGGCCGGGTCAGCAAATAATAATAAGGCTAACATGGCAAAGCGCAGCATGAGATGATGCGGTTCAGGGCTGTGCTTGTAGAACTGCAATAGCGACGAGGTCATAGCGTTAACACTCCAAAGGCCGACAGCGAAATTTTACTGCTTTTCACGTGTAAAACCGCTGCGCCGGGCTCCGCCAAAAATGCGCGCACTGTCGCTTCCACATCATCGCCCAAAGCCAGTTTATAGGCCACAACGCCGAAGCTATTTGCCCATGCGGCAAAGTCCGGGTTGGAGAGTACTGTTCCGCTTACTCGTCCCGGATATTCACGTTCCTGATGCGTACGGATTGTGCCGTAGATGCCATTGTCGGAAATCACGATTTTGGGCGTCGCGCCATAGGCGACGGCAGTGGCCAGTTCGTTGCCCGTCATCAACACGCCGCCATCGCCCACAATACAAATCGCCATGCGTGTGGGTTGCACCAACGACGCAGCGACAGCTGCCGGAACACCGAGGCCCATGGCACCAACGATACCGCCGATCAGCATGTTCTTCGGCGTCATTTGCCAGTGTCGATGTAGCCAGGTTGGCGCGTTGCCTGAATCTGTTGTAATCGTACAATCATCGGGCGCCAACTTGGCCAAGGCGACAATCACCTCGCCAAAATCCACGCCATCCCTCGGGGACCGTGGCGTGAATGTTTGAAGTTCACGAATGAATGCATTGAGTTTTGACACCCAGGCTTCCCGGGCAGTTTTCACCACACGCGCACTCAAGGCTAAATCGGCAAGAACTGCGGCAGGATGAGCCACCAGCGGCAAATCCACTCGTGATACCCGACCCAAGGGTTTTGCGTCGGCGTAGACTTGCACCACAATTTGTGTGGGTTCTGGGGCTTTCGGGAACCTATGGTGCAATGTTGCAATGTCACCAAGCCGCGTTCCAAAAGCCAAAATTACATCGGCCTCAGAAAGCAAGTCCTGGTAGTTCTGCGGACTGCCAAAACCCAAATGCCCGGCATAAAGCGGCGAGCCATTGTCAAACACGTCCTGATTCTTCCACGTCACAGCCACGGGAATACGTTGCGCCTCGGCAAAGCGTTGCAGCGCTTGCTTGCCCTCAGGCGTGCGCAGCGCTCCGCCTGCAATAATGATGGGGCGCTCGGCATGATCGATAATATTTTGTATGCGCGCCACGTCGGCTGCGGAATGGCCGATTGCGGGCAGGGGGTAAACCAGGGGCGCATCTTCAGCCACCTCATCCCGCAACATGTCTTCCGGCAGCGAAAACACCACCGGCCCCGGCACGCCCGATTGCGCCTGCAAAAGCCCGCGCGAAATCAATTCGCGCGCCCGTGCACCTTCGGTAATTTCATAAACGCCCTTGGCCATGCCGCCGAAGAAGGCGCTATAGTCGACTTCCTGAAACACACCGCGTGTGCGTTCTTCGCGGGCGACTTGGCCGACCATCAGGATCACAGGCAATGCATCCTGATCGGCCATATGAATGGCAATGGACGCATTGGTGGCACCGGGGCCACGGCTGGCCATGAAGACTGTCGGTTTCCCGGTGAGTTTCGCCTCCGCACAGGCCATGAAGCCGGCACCACCTTCGTGGCGGCAAACGATGACCTGAATCGAGCTGTCAAGCAGCGCATCAAGCAGGGCCAGATAGCTCTCACCAGGCACGCAGTAAACGCGGGCCACGCCATGGGCTTCCAAAGTTCGGACAATCTGGTCGGCAGCGCGCATTCTCAATCTCTCACATCAAAGCCAACTCATGCCCGATTGTGAGGCGAACGTCGAGAGTGCACGCCGTTACACTACGGTTGCGCAGGTAATCCTGCCAAAGCTGCTGCGGCTTCCTGATGCCCCTCTGCCGCCGCTTTGCCATACCATTCCGACGCTTGCTGCGGATCGGCAGTCAAGCCTTTGATCTTGAATTTGGTATAGACGGCGGGATCATAGGTTTGCCCAACGCCAAAAGCTGCTGACGTGACTTTCATGTCGAAGGCCCGCAGATAGAATTGACGCGCAGCGAGAATGTCACCACTCTTCAAAAGAATGTCACCCTTGGTGATAAGAGCCCGAGCTTCGGGGTTCATGCTTTCCAGTGGCACCGGAATAGCCGCAGGCAGCTCAACCTTGTTAAATCCCTGGTCCGGCAATGCGGATACCGGCACAATGCGCGGCGGACCGTCGACTTTTGGTTGGGGAACGCCAGGCACTGGCACCGCGCTTGTATCAATCGCCACATTCAAACGTTGGGTGGGTGCTGCTTGCACACCGGTTTTTTCATCAAGCGCTGCAACTTGCAGTGCAATCTGCGAAACATCCGTATACGGAACAATCAGCTCGGTGCTTTTGAAATCTGCCTCTTTCAGCATCCATTCGCCCTTTGCAACTTCAACCCCTTTGGTGAGATAGGCGGAAGGCGGCAGGCCGGTGATGCGCAACGCCACCGGCATTGCAGCATCCGCTGGCAAGGCTGCAAGATTGAGCGGAATAGGTGAGTTGATGGCACCAGCGGCGTCTCTCACTTCAAGCTTCGCCGTGCGCACCGGTTTTTTCTCAATCACAGTTTCAGTCGCAATGCCAACAGGCTGAAACCACAACGAATTGACGTAGGCGATACTCTGCGAAGCCAAAGCCGGATTGGACGCAACATAACCAGCGCCAGCGCCAATGGCACAAGCGGTCAGCGTGAGAATAGCAAGTGTGGCAGGTTTAAACCCCGTTTGTTTTCGGGCCTGCGGCCGTTGACGTGCATCGCCTGCCATGCCTTGCGATAAAGATGGCCGCTCCGGAAAAACAGTGCCAGTCGCGGGTCTTGTGTTATCTTGTGGAATGAAAGAGGGATCCGCCATGGATTGCGCCGAGGCGAAGCGCTGCTCAAGGCGCTGGCGATAGGCTTCATAAGCCGCGGTATTTTCGGCAACCAAAGGCGATGTTTCCACCGGATGCGCCTCGCGATTTTCGCGATACTTTCCTGCAAGATCAGCGTCGCCATAAGTGCGCGAAAACCAGCTCGGTACTGTATCTTGCACGACTTCATGTTCCGTTTCGAAATCGTCCCGTGGGGCCTGGTTTTCCTGCGCATGTGTCATGGACCATCTCCTTGTTGTAAAGTTGCGGGTTGTTCTGGAAGTTCGATTGTCAATGCCTCAAGCGCATTTTGCGAAGTCGCATAGCGTTGCCATCCCGGCACTGATGCGGAGAGTTGCGAAGCGTCATCACCCAGCGCCTGCTTTTCAAAATAGGCGGCGGAAAAAAGTTTGATCTTTGCGGCCTTTGCCGACTTCGCAGGCCAATTGAACACGGCCAAGACCAGCGCTGTCGACACGGTTTCGAGTGAACCATTTCCAGCCAACAAGCCCTTCAATTCCGAAGCCTCAACCAGTGCAGGCGCGTGCGACAAGGTGGAGTTCTGTGTGGTCGTCAAACCCAGAACATGAAATTTTTGCGGATCCAATGTTCCATCAAGTGCTGCAAGTCCCTGTAACAAAACCGCGTCAGCTTCACCCGACGTCAAAGCCGCCATGCCATCAACGCCGCTTTTGGCCACGCGTATAAACGGCAGCCCCAATCCACCGAGAAGAATTTCACCTGATGCAAATCCGCCACTGTGAGCCGGGCCTGTGGCAATGCGTTTGCCAGCCAGTGCTGTTAGATTTGGAATGTCGCGCCTCGTGACCAAAATGACGGGCAGCGATTTGACCCGCGCCACATAAGCCAGTTTTTGTGAGGCCTTTGGCAGCAATCCCTGCTGCTCGGCATAGTCAACGCAATCACTGCTGAGCAGGGCCACGTCAACTTGTGTGAGTTGCAACACGTCAGCCGCTGATTCAATGCACCCTGACCCTTGCATGGGCAAAACCCGAAGGCCGTTCTCATGATCAATCTCATTTGCGATAGCAACGGCATCAGGAAACCAGGCGGGTTCTCCGGAGAGTAACGTCAAGGTTTTCTGATTGATATCAATGAGGCGCGGTTGTGCGACAGCATCCGTGGCCAACCAGCCTGAGGCAAACACAGCACTACAAACAACAGCACGAAACAAGACCATACATAGTTTCCACGAGATGAGCCGTCCCGTGACCGAAAAGATACATTCGTTAAAATCTTTAAGCCGGAATGTGGCCGTGACGGGGCGACAATGGGGAATTTTGCAGGCGTTGCCGGAATAGCTGTTCCCATGTTAGGGCTTTGCCAAGGGGTGTTTCATGCGCGACATAGTCGAAATGGCGAAACAAAAAATTCGAGGCAAAGGGCTGGTGATTGTTTTGCCTGAAGGCGAGGACCAACGCATCCGCGATGCTGCCGCACTGATGCAGGCGCGAGAACTGGCGCGGCCCATCGTGTTTGGCGATTTCGTGCCACCAGCGCAGGTCGATGATATTGCGCTGGTGCTGTCACGCCGTGAAAAAATGAATGAAGCCATGGCCACGCGCTTGCTGAAAAAGCCGTTGTATCGTGCAGGCGCCATGGTGGCGAATGGCGAAGCCCAAGCCATGTTGGCGGGTGCTGCCAATGCAACGGCGCGCGTCATTGAAGCGGCAATGATGACAGTGGGCCTTTCTCAAGGCAACAAGACTCCGTCGAGTTTTTTCCTGATGCAATGGCCGGATCGTCAATTGATCTTTGCAGATTGCGCCGTGAATGTGCAGCCAACCGCATCACAACTTGCTGATATCGCTATTGCGTCAGCAGCAAGTGCCAGTCGCATATTGGGCGAAGAGCCGCGCGTCGCACTGCTTTCATTCTCCACCAAGGGCAGCGGTGGCGATCATCCTGATGCTGTAAAAGTTGTTGAAGCACTGGCCTTGGCCCGCGCCCGCGCCCCGCATTTGAAAATCGATGGTGAATTGCAGGGCGATGCCGCGCTTTCCGAAGCCGTGGCAAAACGCAAACTCAAAGAACCAAGTGACGTAGCAGGCCGCGCCAATGTGCTGGTATTCCCAGACCTTGACGCCGGTAATATTGCTTACAAACTCACGCAATATCTGGGCGGAGCCCAAGCCATCGGTCCGTTGTTGCAAGGTTTTGCTGCACCCGTGTCGGATCTGTCGCGGGGGGCAACGGTCGAGGATATTGTTGATACCGCGGCATTGCTGCTGTTTACTTCAACTCAATTTCAATAAACGCATACGCCGTATCATTTGCATTGATCACATCATGCTCCACCCCCGCCTTGCGGAAATAGGGCGCACCCGCTTTCATCTCGGCAAATGTGGTTCCATCAGGCGTTTCCAGTTTCACCTTGCCGTCCATCAACGGCACCACAACATAATCATGCCCACGCTTGTGCCACCCTGTATTGGCACCTGGCGCGAAACGCCACTCCCACACCACGACTTTTTCATTGTCCACATGCTTGATCGAAATGGCTGTGCCTGACATGATTTTTCTCCCGCTTGACGATTGTGCTGTGAATGCGCAACTAAGGCTTCAAAGAGGACTGTAACATGACATTTTCTGCTGTGAACACCAGACGCCAATCGGTGGGTGTTCGTGTGGCCAATATCTGGGTGGGTGGCCAAGCACCCGTGGCCGTGCAGTCGATGACCAATACCGATACGGCTGATATCGCTGGCACCGTGGCGCAAGTGGCGGAACTGGCTAGAGCTGGTTCGGAACTGGTGCGCATCACCGTGGACCGTGAAGAATCAGCCGCCGCCGTTGCCGCTATTAAAGAGAAACTGCTGGCCATGAATGTGACAGCCCCACTGGTCGGTGATTTTCACTACAATGGCCACGTGCTGCTCACGCAATACCCTGACTGCGCAAAAGCCCTCGACAAATATCGCATCAACCCCGGCAACGTAGGTTTCGGCCAGAAGCAGGACCGCAATTATGCCCAGATGATCGAGATTGCCAACACCCACGGCAAGCCTGTGCGCATTGGCGTGAACTGGGGTTCGCTTGATCAGCAGATGTTGACCAAGCTCATGGATGAGAATTCAAAATCCGCCAATCCGATGTCGTCTCGCGCCGTCATGCATGAGGCTATCGTGCAATCCGCTTTGATGTCTGCGGCCCGCGCTGAAGAACTGGGCATGGGCCGCAACAAGATCATTCTCTCCGCCAAATGTTCGGAAGTGCAGGACTTGATCGCTGTTTATCGCATGCTCGCAGCCCGCAGCGATTACGCACTGCATTTGGGGCTCACCGAAGCCGGCATGGGATCAAAAGGAATTGTGGCGTCAACCGCAGCCCTCGGCGTGTTGTTGCAGGAAGGCATTGGCGACACCATACGCATTTCATTGACGCCTGAACCCGGTGGAGACCGCACCAAGGAAGTTATCGTGGCGCAGGAAATCCTGCAAACCATGGGCCTCCGCGCTTTTGCACCCATGGTCATCGCTTGCCCCGGTTGTGGGCGCACAACATCAACCACGTTCCAGGAACTGGCGCAGGATATTCAAGGCTATGTGCGAAAGCGCATGCCGGAATGGAGGGTGCAATATCCGGGTTTTGAGAATCTGTCGCTGGCAGTGATGGGCTGTATCGTGAATGGTCCCGGAGAATCAAAACATGCTGACATCGGCATTTCACTGCCGGGTACCGGCGAGTTGCCAACGGCACCGGTTTACGTGGATGGCAAGAAAGTGAAGACCCTGCGCGGCGAAGATTTGGCTGGACAGTTTCAGAGGATTGTGGAGGGGTATGTTGAGAAGAGGTGGGGGAAGTAAAGGACCTCATCAGCCCTTCGGGCAGCTTCTCCAGAGGAGAAGCGACTCGCTTGCAAACCGCCACAAATGGTCCGATTTTTAGGGAGGACTTCCCCCAGTCGCTTCTCCCCTGGAGAAGCTGCCCGAAGGGCTGATGAGGTCCTTTACTTCCGCCGCTCCACAATAAACCTTGCGGCTGCCTTCAACATCTCCGCCTTCACACCATAACCATCAACCGCTCCACAAGCCGCATCCACCAATCGCTGCGCCTCAACCTTCGCACCCTCCAACCCCAGCAAATCCACAAACGTCGCCTTGCCCTTGCCGCGATCCTTCTGCGTCGCCTTACCCATCGCTTCGGCTGACGACTCTATATCCAAAACATCATCGGCAATCTGAAACGCCAAGCCAATATAATCTGCATACTGACGAAGTGCTGCTCCATCTGCCTGGCCCAAAACCGCTCCTGCCTCGCAGGCATAGCGAAACAGCGCTCCTGTTTTCCGCGCCTGCATGGCCGAAATTTCTGCGTAGCTATCAAACCCCAGCCGGTCCGCTTCAATGTCCAGCATCTGCCCACCCACCATGCCCGCTTCACCTGCGGCCTTGGCGAGGGCTGAAACCAAATTAACGCGAACCGTTGGAGCAGGGTGCGTGGCCACATCGGCCAAAACTTCAAAAGCAAACGTCAGCAAAGCGTCACCAGCTAGAATCGCCGTGGCTTCATTAAACTTGCGATGAACAGTGGGCATGCCCCGGCGCAAGTCATCATTGTCCATTGAAGGCAAGTCATCATGCACCAGTGAGTAACAATGCAACGCCTCAAGTGCTGCTCCCACCCGCAGCGAATGTGCGTCATCAACCCCAAACAACCGTGCCGACTGCACCACCAGAAACGGCCGCAGCCGCTTGCCTTGCCCCAACACGGCATAGCGCATGGCCTCGCGCAACCGGTCAGCACTCACCTCCGGCAACAAGCTCTCCAGCACCGTATCAGTGGCAACGGCTATGGTTTTAAGGCTTCTTTCAAATTCTTGCGGCGTGACGCGGACCAATGGCATATACCCCTGTTGAAGCAACACCCTTAGCTACGAAAAGCCCGAACCTCAACCAATGGCCCTGAACCTTAAATCCCGCTGGAAAGCGATGGGCCTTTGGCCCCGGCGCGGCCTCAGGGTTTTGGCAGTCATCATCATCGCACCCTTTATTCTGACGATCATTTACACCGTCGTTCCACCGCCCGTATCCAACCTTATGTTGTTTCGCGCCTTGCATGGTAACGGCATAAAAAAAGACTGGGTGAGCCTTGATGAAATGTCGCCTTATCTGGCCGCATCAGTTCTCTCTTCCGAAGATGCCCGCTTTTGCAGCCATTGGGGTGTTGACTGGACGGAAATGCAGGGCGTCATCGACGATGCGATGGATGACAACGAAGGCCCTGTGCGTGGTGCCTCTACCGTTTCCATGCAGGCCGCCAAGAACCTCTTCCTCTGGGATGGACACAGCTTCGTGCGCAAAGTGCTGGAAATCCCGGTTGCCCTGTGGATGGACCTGATCTGGTCAAAGCGCCGCATGATCGAAGTCTATCTTAACATCGTCGAATGGGCTCCCGGAGTTTACGGCGCTGAAGCCGCTTCACAATTCCATTTCAAAAAATCCGCTTCAAAGTTAACACGAAGTGAAGCTGCACTTCTGGCTGCTGTTTTACCAAATCCAATCAAACGCAGTGCCGGAAAGCCGTCCAAAGGCGTTCGCCGCATTGCCAATCGCATTCAACTGCGCGCCCGCATAATGGGGCCTTATCTTACTTGTCTCCGCTGAAACTCTTGGCTATAAGCGCCACACGTTTTATCGGTGGATTCTGCCGTATTACAATCTTTCAATGATATCAGAGGTTTAAAATGGCTGTTCCACGCAAAAAAATGAC
>CAXTLE010000044.1:0-15071 GCA_964244855.1 uncultured Aestuariivirga sp.
TGGAGAAGCTGCCCGAAGGGCTGATGAGGTCCCTCAGGCCAATTCCAACGCCAGCCTTGCGAAATCATTCACGGCCAATTCCTCGGCGCGTTTGGTGGCCGCGATGCCCAGTTTTTCCAGTATGGTTTCAGGTGACGCAAACACTGACTTCAAACTTGAACGCAGCATCTTGCGGCGTTGACCGAAGGCTGCTGCTGTCACTCTTTCCAAATCGGTGACAGTGCATTCTATTTCCGGTTTTACGCGTGGTATAAGTTGCACGATGCTTGAGGTGATCTTGGGTGGTGGGGTGAAAGCGCTGCGGTTGACGTCGAAAATTTTTTTGGCTGTGCAGCGCCATTGGCAGATGACGCTCAAGCGTCCGTAATCCTCAGAGCCTGGTGCCGCAGCAATTCTGAGGGCCACTTCTTTTTGGAACATCAATGTGAGTGAGTCATAAAAGGGTGGCCAGACCCCGCGTGTGAGCCAGCCCAGCAGCAGTGGCGTGCCAATATTGTAGGGCAGGTTGGCGACGATGCGGGAAGGGCCTTCAACCAGTTTGCTCCAGTCGACGTCGAGGGCGTCACCTTCGATGACTTCGAGGCGACCGGGATAATGAGCGGCGATTTCGGCGAGGGCGGGCAGTGCTCGTGCATCGCGTTCGACGGCGATGACTTTTCTGGCTCCTTCGGCGAGGAGCGCGCGGGTCAAACCGCCAGGACCGGGGCCGATTTCGATGATGGTGGCTTGATCGAGGGGTGCGGCGCTGCGCGCGATGCGACGTGTGAGATTGAGATCGAAGAGAAAGTTTTGCCCAAGTGATTTCTTTGCAGCGAGGCCGTGGGTTTCGATGACGTCACGGAGAGGTGGCAGGCCGTCGTCGGCGAGATCGTCAGCCATGGGCTGCCATTTCGGCAGCAAGGCGAATGGCGGCGACGAGGCTTTCGGCCTGGGCTTTGCCGGTGCCAGCGAGGTTCAGTGCTGTGCCGTGATCGGGTGAAGTGCGGATGAAGGGCAGGCCCAGCGTGACGTTGACACCGCCGTGGAAGTCCAGTGTCTTCACCGGGATCAGGGCTTGGTCGTGATACATGCAGAGGATGACGTCGTATGTGTCTCGCGCTTGCGGGAAGAATGCGGTGTCCGCAGGAAGCGGGCCGAAGGCGTTGATGCCCTTCGCCTGTATCGCTGCAATTGCGGGGCGGATCACTTCGATTTCTTCGCGGCCCATGGCACCGTTTTCGCCGGAGTGTGGGTTGAGCCCGGTGATGGCAATGCGTGGTGAGGCTATGCCGAAGCGGGTTTGCAATGCGTGGTGGACGACTTCGGCTTGGGCGATGATGGTTGCTTGCGTGAGGGCTGTGGGCACGTCTTTCAGGGCAATGTGCACGGTGATGGGTACGGCGCGGAGGCCACCGCCTACCAGCATCATGACTTCTTGCGCGGGAAGTCCGCGTTCATGACAGAGTGCTGCCAGAAAGTCAGTGTGACCTTGGTGTTTGAAACCAGCGGCGTAGAGTGCTTCTTTCTGGATCGGGTTGGTGACGATGCCGGATGCTTGGCGTGAGAGGCAGAGATCTACGGCTTCTGTGATGCAACCTGTGACCCAGTGGGCGGTGTTTGGGGAGAATTCGCCGACGGTAACGGGAGCGGGAAGCGGGCGATGGAGGACCGGGAGGGCGTCGGGAAAGCAGTCGGCGATTTGCGCGAGGCTTTCGATGCGGCGGGTTTTGCAGGGCAGGCCTGAGAGTTTCGCGCGTGAGGTGATGTGATCTTCGTCGCCGAGACAGGCAAATGAAAATTGGCTGGTGTTGCGCAGCGTGTTCCAGGCCTTGATGGTGATTTCAGCGCCGACGCCGCCTGGTTCTCCGGGAGTGATGAGGAGGGGGGATTTGGAATGGAGGGGCATCTAAAAACTCTCCCCCTCTACCCCGTCATTCCCACGAAAGTGGGAATCCAGGCTTTCCACGTTCTCGCTTGTTGAAAGTCTGGATTCCCGCGTTCGCGGGAATGACGGCGGCTGGCTGTGCGATATTCCGAAGCAACTCATTGCGCGTAGCTGGGGTCGCGGTATTCGATCAGCAGGCCCTTGCGGAATTGTGACGAATATTTGGTGACGACTTCGGCGTATTTTTCATTGAGCACGGCAGCCTCGGCCTGCTTGCGTGTGGGGTATTGTACCTTCGGCTTTGGCGGTGAAATTTTACGAAGGCCACAGAAGGCCAAAACCTGCATTCCGGTTTGGCTGCGCATGGGGCCAATGGCGCGGCCGGGATTGGATTTGTCGAGCATGGCTTTTAATTGCGGGGGAAGTTTTCGACCGTCTGCTTCAATGAGTTTTCCAACGCGCACGTTAAAAATACCGGACGCGGCGGAGCGGGCGGATTTGCAGCCTTTGAACTTGCTGAGATAGCCGTTGGCTTCAATGGCGCGGGATTGCAAAACTTCCGGTGTTATTTCACCTTCGACCGGGAAGGTGATTTCCTGGATCTGATAGACGGTGATGGGTTGCATGCGCGGGTCTGACATGAATTTGTTCAGTTTGCCGTTGATCTCGGCCTTGTAGCCCGACAGCTTGCGATCAACTTCAGCTGGCGTTGCAGCGACCGATACTTTGTACTTGCCTTTGAGAATGCGGCCGAAGGCGATTTGTCCTGCCAGATATTGGCGCATGGCGGTAACAGAAACACCTTGTGCCCGCAGCTTGCCTTGCAGGCCCTTGCCATCGGTTTTCAGACCGGTTGCGACTTCTGCAATTCTGGCGTCTATTTCTTTTTCACTGGGTTGGGCGTTATATTTTTTTGCTTCTTCGACCTTGGCAATATCGTCGATCAATTCGTTGAGGGCGCGCTTGCGTCCGGCATCAGGCCCGCCTCCGCCTACGAGTTTCCACAGGTTCATGCGCTGTTGCACATCAAAGCTGGTGATGGGGAGATCGTTGACGGTGACGATGACTTTTTGATCTTGCGCGTTGGCGATGGGTGCAAACGCGAAGCAGGCAGCGCAGGCCAATAAGCGAAGTGGTTTCATACTCATTGCACGCGTCACGTCAGAACTTGGACGATACGCTGGTGCCACCAAGCGTCGCGAGGTCAATTGACAGCGTGACACGATGGTCGGTATTTGCTGCTGCACTGTCTTTGGACGAGGAGTAGGCCATTTTGAAATTCATGCAATCACAATCAAACTCGAGGCCAAGGGTTTGCTTGGCGAAGAAATTGTTTTCTATATCGTAGCGTGCGCCTCCGAAAAGGTACCAGCCTTCAGTCAAACCAACACGCATGTCGGCTTCCGCCCACTGCTCTTTACTGAGACGGCCATAGGCGGGTTCGGCTGCGATGTTGAGGTAGCCAGCATTGAGGGTAAAGCTGTCAAAAGTGAGGCTGCCAAATGCTTCCTGCCGATTGATGGCAGAAAGGTCTTCCTCAGCGCGCACCTGATAGTTCAGCGAGAGATTATCCCAAGGCTGGAAGGTGACTGCGCCAACCAGATCAGACTTCGAGCCATCGAGGCCTGAGCCTGTGACGAAACTGTTTTTGCCTGCGAGATGGAAGCTTTCGCCAGCACTGGCTTTGAGGAAGCCGCCGTTGTTGCCGAGGAAGGAATAGGTCAGGCCGACGTTGGTGCGCACACCACTTTCGTAGCGGTCATAACCGGTGAAACGGTCTTCGAGGAACAGGCTTGAATTGTCGAAGTTCAGCGTGATGGCGTCTTCGTTGGAAAGCTGGTCGACATTCTTTTCATTGTCAGAGGCGATGAACTGGAAGACGGGCGAGACGATGCCCTGGCCATATTCATAATTCGAAATCAGCGGGAAGCGTGCGTCAAAGCCTGCGGCTGGTAATATTCGTGTGGTGGTTTGCTGCGAACGCTCACCACCCAGCACCGTAGGGTCGGCCAGATTGTTGGTGACGTAAATATCGCTGCGCATATTGGCGAAGGGTGTCAGCAAAATTCCGCTGTCGGAGACATAGCGGCTTTTCCAGCGCAGGTCAGCGGTGGCGCGGGACTGGCTGGTGCCGTGAGGCGCTTCCGAAAATGGCGTGCCCGATTCTTCACGCGAGATGGAATAGGCTGTCCAGTTCACACTGAGTTCGCCACCGACGATCGGTTGGTCGAAAAAGTGTTCGCCTGTGACATAGGGCAGTGCCGTTGGCAGGCTGCTGCTATCTACAGCTTCATCAAGTGCGATGAAGTTCAGGGCTTGTGCGGAGACATAGTCGCGGTCCCACAGGCCTCTGACGTAAACTTCATTTTGCGCAATGCTGCGGTTGTCGAAATCATAATCTGAGAGGAAGGTTTGGTCTGAAGGCAAAGTGCCGTTCCAGCCCCAGGACCAATCCGGATTGAATTTGAAATCGCCTGAAGTTTTGATTGCGCCGCGCAAGCGGCGGTTCTCGGTGGTGCGTTTGGGCGACAGTTCGTAAACGCCATAACCGCGGATATTATACTGTCCGGTTTCGGTGCGCTGCCGATATTCCACGTCGGCCACAGGGCCTTGATACAGGGTCATGCGTGGACGGAAGGTGACATCCTTGTCAGGCGCTACCGCCCAGAAAAACGGAGCCTCAATGGCAGGGCCATATTCGCGGCCATAATGCACTTTCGGCACCAGCCAACCGGTGCGCCGTTTCACCGACGGATCGGCCATGCGGAGGTAAGGCAGGCCTGCCACTGTCACGCCGCCGATTTTCAGGCGTGGGTTGATGTGAATGAGGTCGTGCTCTTTTTGCAGATGGGTGGTTTGATCGGACACCAATTCCCACAGCGGATCGCCTTTGCGGGTTTCGCAATTTTTGCAGGCTGTATAATGGGCGTTATCGAAAATGGTAATGCCGCCTTCGATGCGCTTGGCATAGTCAGCGGTGATCGTCACGTCGTTGGTGAGCAATGCTTTCAGGTGGCGGGCGAAGCCTTGCTTGAAGCGGTTCGTCAACTCGAGCGTTGCGGCCTGCATGATGTTGCCATTGGGTTCACGCAATTCAACGGAACCATTGGCGGTGAATTTGTCGGTGGTTTCGTTGTAGGTCACCTTGGTGGCGTTCAGAATATAGGGGCCATAAGTGAGGACGACGCGGCCGGTGGCTACGGCGTCTTTGGTTTTGGGATCGTAAGTCAGTTTGTCGGCGACGAAGTCCGCGGCGGTGCCAGCGGCTGGTTGCTGTGTGACCGGTTTAACGAAGGGCTTTTCCTTGATGGCATAGACAGGGCTGGTGAGGGCAAAAAGTGCGAATGCGGAGAAACCAAGCAGCAGATTGCGCTGGCCAAACTGACCACGCATTTCATCCTTCCGCCGCTGCCCCTTCTCAGTGCGAGTCACGCCACCGTTCCACCGATCACAAATCGTTACCATTCATTAACGGGTTTCCTTCCCCTCGGAAAGCCCTTTCGTGGGTTATACCTGCGACCAATATAGGGCTGGAAAAAGGCTTGGAATTAACGTGGTAAACAGTTTGACAACGCCGTTGCCGAAGTGTCGGCTTGGCGTTATGCACTGGGCAATCACCAAACAGGAATTCTCATGAACATTACCTTCGGCAAGCCAGTGCAACCCAAATCCGGTATTCTTGTTATCCTGCTGGAAGAAGGCGAACTGACCAAGGGCCATGCCAAGGCTTTGGACGAGGCAGGTGGGGGGCAATTGTCACGCGCTATCAAGGCTGGAAAATTCGAAGGCAAGAAGGAACAGGTGCTGGATGTACTGGCTCCGGGAGTTGGGCTGGACCGGGTTATTCTCATGGGATTGGGGAAGGTTGCCAACTTGCAATCGCTTGAGGTTGAACTTCTGGGCGGTGCCGTGGCTGGCACGTTGCAAGGTGTCAAAGCCAAGTCGGCGGTGATTGATGCAACGGCTTTGGGCAACGGGGAGTATACGGCGCTTTTGGCGTCCGGTGCGATGTTGCGGCGCTATAGTTTTGATGCTTACAAAACCAAGAAGGACAAGAAGGAGCCGGGGCTTGAAACGCTGACCATTCAAACTTCGGAATCCGCCAAGGCGAAAAAGCAGTTTGTCGCGCTTGAGGCTGTGGCGGCAGGCAACCATGTGGCCCGTGACCTGGTGAATGAGCCTGCGAATGTGTTGACGCCGATTGAGTTTGCCAAACGTGCGAAGGAGCTGACGAAGCTCGGGGTGAAAGTAGAAATTCTCACCCCTGTGCAAATGAAAAAACTCGGCATGGGCGCATTGTTGGGTGTGGCACAAGGTTCGCCGCACGAGGCCCGGCTGGTGGTGATGCGCTGGAACGGCGGCAAGCAGGATGTGAGTCCGGTGGCCTTTATCGGCAAGGGTGTGACATTTGATACGGGCGGCATATCGATCAAGCCTGCGGCCAGCATGGACGACATGAAGGGTGATATGGCGGGGGCTGCTTGTGTTGTTGGCCTCATGCATGCACTGGCCAAGCGCAAGGCCAAGGTCAATGTTGTTGGAGCCATTGGCATTGTGGAAAATGCTGTTGATGGCAAGGCGCAGCGTCCTGGTGATGTGGTTACATCCATGTCCGGGCAAACCATTGCCGTGCTGAATACGGATGCTGAAGGGCGACTGGTTCTGGCGGATGTGCTTTGGTATATTCAGGACAAGTTCAAACCGAAGTTTATGGTCAATCTGGCGACTTTGACGGGTGCCATTCTGGTGGCACTTGGCAAGGAACATGCCGGGCTGTTTTCCAACAATGACGAATTGTCGGTGCGCCTGGCTGAGGCTGGATTGGCGACGGGCGAAAAGGTCTGGCGGCTGCCGTTGACCCCTGAGTATGACAAGTTGATCGACCATGATGTTGCTGACATGAAAAATATCGGTGGGCGTTTGGCCGGATCGATCACTGCGGCGCAATTTTTACAGCGCTTTGTCAACAATACACCATGGGCACATCTCGACGTGGCCGGGACCGCCATGGATGCGCCGAAGACTCCGATCAGCCAAAGCTGGGCCAATGGCTGGGGGGTTCGTTTGCTCAATCACCTTGTGGCGACGCATCACGAACAATAATGGCCGAAGTCTGGTTCTATCACCTCGAACGCAAATCGGTTGACGACGAGTTGCCGGGACTGTTGCAGCGTGGACTTGAACGCGGCGTGCGCATGGCGGTGGTGACGACGACGCCTGAGCGCGTGAAAGAACTATCGCAGAAGCTATGGGGTGTGGAGGACACAGCGTTTATTCCGCACGGGTTTGAGGGTGAGCCGAGGCCGGAGGCGCAGCAGCTTTATCTGTCGGCCGATGGCATCGTGCCAAATGCAGCGGGATTCCGGTTTTATATTGATGGAACGGTGCCGGATGCGATGACAGAGATCGAACGTGCCAGCATTCTGTTTGATGGACGCAATGAAACAGCCGTTGAACAGGCGCGGGATTTGTGGCGAAGGTTCAAGGTGGATGCTGTGCCGATCCGCTATTGGAAGCAGGATGAAGAGGGGCGCTGGAAAGATCAGGCAGCATAGGCGGGGTGTGAAGTCTGTGATGTAGATCACTTGTGCTGGATTCAAGGTATGCTAGGTTTAAATCGAAATCTGGGGGCGCACCCAAACAAGGGGGGCGCAAATGGCCAAGCGAAACTCCACCGAACCGTCGCGCAAATTACCGGGCGCTGATGCTGTTGTTTATTTTGAACACAAATCACTATTGCAGCATGAGGGCGACGTGCTGGCGAAGCACGCACAATTGGGCAAAGCCTTCAAGGAACGCGAAGCGCAATTGAGAGACGTGAATGCGAAAACTGCAACGAAGGTCAGGGAAAATCGCTTAAAAAGTTCAAAGGAAAAAAGAACAGGTGGTGAGAAATCAGCGATGGTCGACAAGCCACGTAATCTGGCAGATCGATCCGAACCAGAACTGCATGGCATGACTCCTTCGGGGGCGCTGCCGCAAAGTGACAAGCCATCTGACAAAAAGGCATTTTCGGACACTCCGCCGATTGAGAGTGGAGGTTATCTTGACGACGGTGTGTTTCCGACCTGCGGTTTGGCCTTGTCGGGTGGCGGAATCAGATCAGCAGCATTTTGCACTGGCGCACTGCAAGGCTTGGCCAATCACAATGTTTATGGCTTGGTTGACTATCTCTCGACTGTTTCCGGAGGTGGGTATTTGGGATCGCTGCTCACGTTGAACCAGAATGCAGGTAATGGCTTTGTATTGCTTGGACCCGCAGGAGAAAAAAAAGACACAGTTGCCATGAAACAGTTGCGTGATAACGCAAATTATTTGCGGTTTGGCAGCCCCGTGCAAATGCTACGGAATTTCGCAATTTATTTGCGAGGCTTAGTTGCAAATGTCGTCATTCTTGCTGCCGTTCTGTTTTTTCTGGCTGCAATCACGCTGTTTGCGAATGGAACTTATGACTCACTGCTCAAACCGGATATTTTTGGCATAACGCTGCCGCAGTGGTGGTCAAGTTTGGGTGTTCTTGCGGTGTCTGCGGTGATCTGCATCGTAATTTTTGTTTTGCATGTCTTGTGGGCCAATGCCGTCAGTTTCAGGAAAGGTGCCGACGCTGGTATGGGCAGCAAATTGCTTTGGCTTGCAGCAATCGCGCCACTGGTTTTGAGCGTTGTCTTTTTTCTCGAGCTACAGCCGCTCTTGGTGCATAAAATGATTGGCGATCCGATTGTGGAAGTTGCCAACAGCAACTGTGCTCTTGAAACGCTGCAGGCACAGTGCACCGGCGCCACAGGCCAAGTTCTGCCATTCGGCCAAAATTGTGCGATGGAAAAACTTTCGTTTAGTTGTGTCAAACCACCCGCCCAAACAGCTGGTTTAAATTTTACACCGGGTCTGCAGGGACTGGTCAATTTCTGCAAAGCTATCCTCGCACCGTTTCTCGCAGTAGTAACTCTGCTTTCGACTTCATTGGGCGAATTTTTCCGTCAGGAGGAAGTAAAAAATACATGGACCTCTCTGCTGAAACGAAACACCAGCAGGCTTCTGGTGTTCCTGACGGCAGCAGCATTTTTGATTTCGCTTTGGGTGATGTATCTGTTGCTGGTTTACTGGGGTGTTGATCTTGGCGGAAATAACAACCTACCACCACGCTCGGTGCCGGTTGCAATGCGGTTTATTACTGAATATTGGCAGCACATGACGGCTGGAACGGCCAATGTGGCGACACTTTATCTGATTGTCAGCGTTATCCTATATTTTCTGATTGCCAATTTGCAACCAAATGCAAATTCGTTGCACCGTCTCTATCGCGACAGATTGGGCGTGGCATTCTGTTACAAAATGCAAGGTGACACGGCAATTGCATTGGGTAGCCAGAAGCTTTCAACTCTCGCAGAGTGCAGGCCGATCCATCTTTTCAATACTGCCGTCAATCTCCAGCGGTCCCCTGTGGTGAAACGAAGCGGTCGAAAGGCGGATTTTTTTCTGTTCTCTCCCTTGTGGACGGGAAGTGAGGCAACGGGGTATGGGCCAACCTTGGAAATTGAAAAGTTGTCCGGTGCAAAAGACCTGGATGTTGCTACGGTTGTGGCTGTGTCGGGTGCGGCGGTTTCGTCAAATATGGGCAGCCAGTCCATGCGCCCGCTTGCACCATTGTTGGCCTCGCTCAATGTCAGGCTTGGTTTTTGGTTTCCAAATCCCCGGTTGTTGAAGGATAATTCCGGATTGCGGCCAAATCTTTGGTATTTCCTGAGCGAAATTCTAGGTCGGATGGACGAAGATCGGAACATGATTTATCTTACAGATGGTGGCCATGTTGAAAATCTCGGAATTTATGAATTGTTGCGCCGCCGCTGCCGCCTGATTATAGCCGTTGATGCTGAAGCGGATGCAGACATGAATTTCAAGTCATTCGTGACGTTGCAGCGTTACGCCCGCATCGATCTCGGGGCGAGAATTGATTTGAACTGGTCTTCGATTGCGTCAACGACATTAAAGTCCATGGCTGAACCAACGTTGCGTGCCAACGGCCCTCACTGCGCAGTTGGCACAATTGAATACGACAATGGTGGCATAGGCTACCTCGTCTATATCAAACTTTCCGTCACAGGTGATGAGAACGACTATGTCCGCGACTACAACCAACGCAACGCGTCTTTCCCACATGAAAGCACAGGCGACCAACGGTTTAGCGAAGAACAGTTCGAAGCCTATCGGGCGCTCGGGTTCCATGCGGTCAACGGCATGCTAGAAGGTAAACAAAAAATTCAGTCGTCGGCAGAAAATCTGGAATTTCTGAATGATATGAATGCCAAAGGGGACGGGGTGAAGGAAGTCGCATTGTTGTTGGGCCTGACACCGCAAAACTTTATCGTTCCGATCAAGCCACCTGAAACTCACCGAATAAAGATTGTACGATAGTTTTTAGCGCGAATACTTATTTTGCTGTGTCCTTCTCAAAACAGCGCCATTTTCAAAATGAGATGCACCGCAAAACCCGCCACAAATCCAGTACACAGGATTCCCACTTTCGTGGGAATGACGGGGTGGTCAGGCGTGAATTCAATTGACCGTCTGATGCTCAAAGAAGAACAATAGTGTGTCCCACTCCAGTCGTTCGATTTGTTTGAGGGAGTTGCGCACCAAGTCGGTATTGTTGGCGCGTTTGGCTTTTTGCCAGACCATCAGGGTGATGATGTCGCCAGATGGTGTGAAGGCTCCGCCAGCAATGCTGGCGCACACCTGAGTTGTTGTTGCAATGTGTGAAATTGCGGTTTCGCCAAAAGGCTTTGCAACTCTAATATTGTGCCAAGATTTTTTTGATATCCTCCGAGATCGCGCCCGGTGCAAAGCGGAACTCGAAGCCTTCATCGTAGAGCAGTTGTTGTATCGCGTCGAGGGTGGCTGGTTTCAGGTTTTTGCCTGTCTGTTCAACAAGGGCCATTCTTGCGCTTGTGTCGCCACGTTTGAGACCAAGCAGATAATATTTTGCAGATTTGCTGGCATCGTAGGGAACGTCTTTACCTGCTTCATAGATCTCAGCGAGACTGGTGGGTGCATTCTCTCCACCAACTTTAATGCCATTGCGCAACCAGGCAAGACCACCTTGAACATCTTTGGCGACGCCTTCACCAGTGACAAGATCGAAGCCATAATTATTCATGCCCAAGGCATCTCCGGTTTCCGCTGCTTGTTTTGACAGGGCGAGTCCCTTTGCTACATCTTTGGTAACGCCTTCGCCAACGACATACATATAGCCCAGCTTCGCCATGGCCAGACCACTACCTGCGTCAACAGCTTTCTGATACCATTCGGCTGCCTTGGCAAAGTCAACGGGTCCGTTTTTGCCCTCTTGGTGGAACTGACCAATATTCAACATGGCCAAAGCGTTACCGCCTGCGGCAGATTTTTCGTAAAGGCCGAAAGCCTTGTCGATATCTTTGCCGAGGCCAGATCCGTTTTCATAGGCCACCGCAAGATCGTTTATTGCATTGGCATCACCGCCGTCTGCCAGCACCGTCAGGAACTGTGCGGATATGCTGGGTTCCCCTGGTATCACGTTGTCGTTGCTATAAAGATCACTCATGTTTCCGACGACGCTGGTGTCGCCCGCAATATAGGCTTTGGTGAGCCACGTTGCGGCCAAAACGTCATCTCTCTCCGTACCTTCACCGGTATGATAGGCCAAGGCCGCTTGCGTCATCGATGTCTTGTCGCCTGCGTTGGCAGCTTTCAAAAACCAACTCAAGGCTAACTCAGGGTTTATTGGGGGAACAGGTCCGTCACGGAGCATGATTCCCAAAAGGCCCATGGCAGACGCATCACCTTCGCCTGCAGCTTTTTCATACAAGGCCAAGGCTTTGGTTTCGTCTTTTGCCAAGCCTTTGCCGAGAAGATAGAATCCTGCCAGGCTTGTCGTTGCACTCGTCACGCCACCGTCGGATGCCATTTGATAAAGCGTTGCTGCTTTGGCGGGGTCTTCTGTTACGCCATTTCCTGTTTCATACATTTGACCCAAGGTGTTGGCGGCATAAACATCGCCGACAGCAATGGCCTTTTCATACCATTGAACGGCTCGCACCGTATCGCGTGCCAATCCGTTACCTGCACGATACTTGTCGCCGAGGTTTCGCATGGCAAGGTTGTTGCCGCCAAGTGCTGCCTTCTTGTAGAGAGACAGAGCTTTGACGTTGTCTTTTGCGACGCTGTCGCCTTCATCCAATAGAAAAGCGAGGTTATTTGCGGCATCAATATCGCCGAGGTCGGTGGCTTTTTGATACCATTCTAAAGCTTTGGCCTTATCAACCCCAACTCCTTTGCCCTGGTCGTACAATACGCCGAGATCATACATGCCAACGGCTGAACCGAGGTCGGCAGCTTTCTGGTAATAGGTGAAAGCCTTGGCGTAGTCGGCTGGCACTGCAGTGCCATCTTCATAATAAAAACCAAGTTCAACGGCCGCATCCCTGTTTCCGGCTGCATCGGCTTTTTCGAAAAGCGATATTGCTTTTGCGTGATCCTGTTTCACGCCTTCGCCGCGACGATAAAGGCTGCCCAGAAATTTGGTTCCCTTCGGATCTCCAGCGTCAGCCGCTTTTTGATAGAGTTCGGCAGCCTTCACGAAATCGACCGGTACACCGCGACCGTATTGATAGAGCAAGCCGAGTTCATTGGTGCTGGGAATATCGCCAAGGCTTGCCGCTTTTTCGTACCAGGTTTTTGCGATTGCAAAGTTGCGGGTGACTCCAAAACCGTCGCGGTAATTGTTGGCGCAATTGTACATGGGAATGGTGATGCCGGATTTGGCGGCCTTGCAGAACAGCTTGGCGGACAGCTTCGCGTTCTTGGCGGTGGCTGTTCCAAGTTCGTAGAATTTCGCCAGATTGTTCATGGCGAGTACGTGACCTGAATTCGATGCTTTCTTGTAAAGTTTAAATTGCCTGGCTTCGTCCTGTTGGCCCGCACCCAAGGCACGTGCGGTTTGAAACATGATGCGGATATTTTTGGGATTGGATTTCAATGCGGCCAGACAGGCGGTGATGGCAGCCTTGGCATCTATGTGATTTGCGACAACGCCCGGGGCTTCCTTGGGTCGCGTGGTATCCAGCGTGCTGGCGGCAAGTTTGTCGCACAAGGCCGCGTCTGATGCGGCGTTAGCGAAAGCGGGTGTGGTGAAAAATGCGGACGTGAGGAGGACTGCGGCAAAACGAACGGTTGTCATGACATCACCTGTTACAAGCCCCAGCATCAAGATGCGTGAGAGTTTGAAAGGCGTCAAGAGCCTAGAATAGCGATGCGTTGAGGACGAGGTGCATGGCGATGCTTGCGACATAGCCCAGCGCCACGGCCCAGGTCCATTTGAGATGGCTGGAGAAGGTGTATTTTCCGTGGGAGATGCCCATGAGGGCGACACCTGCGGCAGAACCGATGGAGAGGAGTGAGCCGCCAACGCCTGCTGTGAGGGTGACCAGCAGCCATTGGCCGTGGCTCATTTGTGGGTCCATTGTAAGGACGGCAAACATGATGGGAATGTTGTCGACAATGGCGGACAGTATGCCGACAGCGATGTTCGCATAGGTTGGGCCCCACTGGGTGTAGAGATATTGGTTGGCGAAGGTAAGGTAGCCCAGCACGCCCAAGCCCCCCACGGCGAAGATGATGCCGAAGAAGAACAGCAGTGTGTCCCATTCCACGCGTTCGATCTGTTTGAAGGAGTTCAGCACCATGTCTGTGTTGTCGGCGCGCTTGCCTTTTTGCTGGAGCAAATACGACCAGATTTGCAGATAGCCCAAGCCCAGCATCATGCCGAGGGCGGGTTGTAACCCCAGGAAATTTTTGAACGACACGGCGGTTGTGATCGTCAGTGCAAAGAGCATTATGACTCCGATGGCACCTGGTTTGAGTCTGGTTTTTTCGTCCACCTGTGGGGCTTTTTCATTGGGGATGGCGAAGTGCATGATGATGGCAGGCACGAACCAGTTTGCAAATGAGGGAATGAAGAGGTCGAAGAATTCGAAGAAGGTGACTTTGCCCTTTTGCCAGACCATCAAAGTGGTGATGTCGCCAAAAGGTGTGAACGCGCCACCCGCATTGGCGGCGACGACGATGCTGACGCAGGCGATGGCGACGAATTTTGGTGATTTGTTTCCGACGGCCAAAACAACCGATCCCATGATCAGCGCCGTGGTGAGATTGTCGAGAACGCCGGACAGGAAGAAGGCCGCGATGCCGGTGATCCAGAACAGTTGCCGGTAGGACAACCCGCGTGCGGTCATTTTTGCGCGCAGCACTTCGAAGACGCGGCGCTCTTCAAGCGTATTGACGTAGGTGATGGCGACGAGCAGGAAAAGGAACAATTCGCCGTATTCATAGATGGTGTGTTCTGCTGCGAGCTTGGCGATTTCGGGTGTGCCTGCTGATGTGTAGGCAAAACCGATGAGGGCCCAGATCAAGCCAGCCGCGACGAGGACGGGTTTGGATTTCCGGAGTTGCGTTGCTTCCTCAAGCACGACGAGCACATAGGATAAAACGAAAATGCCGAGGGCCGTGTAGCCGAACCAGCTTTGCGTCAAATCCAGACTATGCATGTTCCAGTTCCTCGTTCAGCTCCAGCCACTGGTTTTCATTGTCGATCAATTCATCAGCCAGTCTGTTGCGCAATTTGGCGTAATCTGCGGCTTTTTGGGGCGCGTCCTTGTATAACATTGTGTCCGACAAGGCCTGATCCAGAATGCCAATTTTCTCTTGCAGTTTCAACATGGTTGCGTTGAGATTCTGGATCATTTTGTGAAGATTTTTTGCTGGGCGGACAATGCGCTTTTCGACCACTACTGGTGCAGCGGCTGTAACTTTTGCAGGCTCCTTGCCGCGACGGCGCGACAGCACCATTTCGGAATAGTCATTCAGATCGCCGTCGAAATTCTGGATGCTGCCGTTTTCGACGAGCAGCAAACGATCGGCACAGGTTTCGATGATGTGGCGGTCGTGGGCGATGAGGATGACGGCACCTTCATAGTCGTTGATGGCGCGGATCAAGGCTTCGCGGGAGTCCATGTCGAGATGGTTTGTCGGTTCGTCGAGAATCAAAACGTGCGGGCCGTTGAAGGTGGCGAGCAGGAACAGCAGCCGGGCTTTTTCCCCGCCGGATAATGTGGAGCAGGGTGAGTCTGCGAGGGTGCTGCCGAAGCCTGCGGCACCCAATCTTGCGCGTCGGTCG
>CAXTLE010000045.1:0-14523 GCA_964244855.1 uncultured Aestuariivirga sp.
CTCGCGGAGGGTCTCCTCACGCGTCCCCAGTTTGCAGGGGTTGTTGCGAAACAAGACCAACAACACTGGTCCCACAAAGCCCCAATTGCACCCCAAATTTCAACACAGGAAAACAGAGATTGATCACGCAACCCAGCTCCGCCGTTTTGCCTGTGGCGAAGCCCGTCTTGAATGGGCATAAGCCCGAGATCATGGCACCATCAGACAATCGCGATACCAAGGCCGGCTTTCTCTACGCAGGGGGCGCCTATCTCATGTGGAGCATTTTGCCGCTCTATATGAAGATGTTGTCGCATATTCCGGCTTGGGAAATTGTACCGCATCGCATTCTCTGGTCACTGCCGATTGCAGGACTGGTGATGTGGTGGAACGGCTTTGGCGGCGACATCAAAGCGGCACTGACCAACCCGCGCACCTTGGCGCTGGCGTTTCTCACCTCTGCGCTGATCAGTGTCAACTGGGGCACCTATGTGTGGGCGGTCACGTCAGGCCATGCACTGGAAACGGCGCTGGGTTATTATATCAACCCATTGTTCTCGGTGTTTCTGGCGGCGGTTTTGGTGGGTGAAAAACTGAACCGTGTACAGATATTTGCGATTGCCCTTGCCGCTGTGGCCGTTGCTGTTCTCACCTATGAGAATGGCGGACTTCCATGGGTGTCGCTGATACTGGCTTTCAGCTGGGGCTTTTATGCCTATTTCAAAAAGACACTGGCGATTGGAGCGACACAAGGGTTTTTTCTTGAGGTCTTGATTCTCACGGTGCCATCGCTTGCGATACTGGTGTGGCTCGAAAGCGCGGGAACCAGCCACTTTGCGCACACGGGTTGGCGGGATGTGGCGCTGCTCTCCATCTCCGGCCTGTTCACCGCCTTGCCCCTGATGTTCTATGCCATGGGGGCGAAGGGCCTGCGCCTCACCACCATCGCCATCATGCAATATTCGGCCCCCACGGTGATTTTCCTGATTGCGGTGTTTGTATTCAAGGAGGCCTTCAGCGCCTATAAAATGGCGGCCTTCGCGCTGATCTGGACGGCTTTGGCGATTTACACCTGGTCACTGGTGAAAGCACATCGTGCAAAATAAACTGTTATATCACTTGCCCGTTGCCCGAAACCTCAGCTATGCTAAATACTCATAGCTCAAACGGAGTCTCCCATGTCGTCCCGCCACGCCCGTGTTCTGGTCCTCGGTTCAGGCCCAGCCGGTTACACTGCTGCCATTTACGCCGCCCGTGCCATGTTGAAGCCCCTTATTGTGCAGGGCATTCAACCCGGCGGTCAGCTCACCATTACAACCGATGTCGAAAACTATCCGGGCTTTGCCAAATCCATTCAAGGCCCATGGCTGATGGACGAGATGAAGGCCCAAGCCGAACATATGGGCACCGAGCTTGTGTCTGATACCATTACATCTGTGGAACTTAATGCCACGCCGATCAAACTCGTTGGGGACAGCGGCGTTGTCTATACTTGTGACGCCTTGATCATTGCCACCGGTGCACAAGCCAAATGGTTGGGCCTTCCAAGTGAAGAAAAATACCAGGGCTTCGGCGTCTCAGCCTGCGCCACGTGCGACGGCTTTTTCTATCGCAACCGCAAAGTCATGGTTGTCGGTGGCGGCAATACGGCTGTTGAAGAGGCATTGTTCCTCACCAACTTCGCATCGGAAGTCACCGTCATTCACCGCCGCAATGAATTCAAGGCCGAGAAGATCTTGCAGGAACGCCTGTTCAAACATCCAAAAATAAAAGTGAAGTGGGACACGGCCCTTGACGAAGTTCTGGGAACGGATGAGCCGCGCGGCGTAACATCAGTGCGCTTGAAGAATGTGAAAACCGGAATAACCGAAGTTCAGGAACTCGACGGCGTGTTCATCGCCATTGGCCACAAGCCTGCGACGGAACTTTTCGTGGGGCAATTGCCTTTCAAGAATGGCGGCTATCTCGTCACAGCACCATGGTCCACACAAACCGAAATCGCAGGCGTGTTTGCAGCAGGCGACGTGACCGATGATATTTATCGTCAGGCCGTCACCGCAGCAGGTATGGGCTGCATGGCGGCGTTGGAAGCAGAAAAATATTTGCACGCGCATAATTCAGAACAGAGACAGGCAGCCGAATAGTGATGGACTGGGACAAACTGAGGATTTTTCACGCCGTCGCAGACGCCGGCAGCTTCACTCATGCGGGCCACGAGTTGAACCTGTCGCAATCGGCGGTCAGCCGGCAGATATCTGCACTCGAAGAAGATTTGCGCGTGCCGTTGTTTCATCGCCATGCCAGGGGACTTATTCTCACGGAGCAGGGCGAAGTTTTGTATCGCACGGCGCATGATGTTTTCACGAAGCTGGCGGCAGCAAAAACCCGTTTGATGGATTCGAAAGAAAAGCCATCGGGTGAACTCCGCATCACCACAACAGTGGGTTTGGGGTCAGTGTGGCTGACGCCGCGCATCAAGGAGTTCATGGAACTTTATCCCGACATCCAGGTGCAATTATTGCTTGAAGATGAGGAACTGGACTTGTCGATGCGAGAAGCTGATGTAGCCATCCGCTTGCGACGGCCCACGCAGCCTGATCTGATCCAGCGCAAACTTTTCACCGTGCATCACCACGTTTATGGTTCCGTTGACTACGTGAAGAACCATGGCATTCCAAAATCGTCGGCTGATTTGGACAAGCACAAGATATTGATTTTCCAAGGCGTGAGTTATTTGACCTATCTCACCTTGTTGCTGTCTGCTGGCCGGGCCGAGAATGACATGCGCATTCCAGCACTGCGGGTGAACTCCGCCTATGGGCTTCGCCGTGCGGTGCAAGCTGGTGCGGGTATTGCGATCCTGTCCGACTATCTGGTGGCACCTGATATGAATCTCGTGCAAATCGAACTCGATGTGGAAACGCCGGAATTCGATACGTATTTTGTTTATCCCGAAGAGTTGAAGGACACAAAACGCGTGACAGTGTTCAGAGACTTCCTGGTATCGAAGGCGCGCGAGTGGAGTTTCTAAATTTCGAGTTCAATCAAAAACGGGCTTGGTGATTTGAAACTGTGCAGCATCAATGCCGCGCAAGCCTCTAGCGTCGCACACTTGGCCGCCTCCACACCCATGCCGTTTGCCAGTTTCACAAAATCCAGATCAGGGCTACCAAGGTCCAACATGTTCATGGCGGTTGGGCCGGGGTTGGCACCAACGCTGCCATATTCACCGATGAGGATTTGATATTTGCGGTTTGATAAAATCACTGTGGTGACGGGTAGTTTTTCGCGGGCCTGCGTCCACAGGGCCTGGATCGTGTACATGGCCGAGCCATCGGCCTGCATGTTGATGACACGGCGACCGTTGCCTGCAACAGCCGCACCAGTGGCGCAAGGCATGCCATAGCCGATGGCTCCACCCGTTACCATCATCCAGTCATGCGGTGCGGCCCCCAAGGAGTTTGCAAAAAGTTCCCCACCAAGGCTGATGGCTTCGTCAGAGACGATGGCACCTTCAGGCATGACAGCACCCAGCATTTGGCCAAGCCCTGCTGAAGAGGCGATGCCTTTGGGAATATCATGTTTGGGCAATGATTTTGCAGGTTGAGGTTTTGCGCCAAGTTCGTCGGCCAAAGCCTGCAATGCCTCTTCAGCATTTTGGTCAACTTCGCAGAGAGACATGACGCTGGCTTTTGGCGGAGCGTGGTGAGACGGCACGCCGGGATAGGCGAAGAAGCCGAGGGGTGCTCTGGCGCAAACGGTGATGATGTGCTCGACATCTTTCAGGGCTTCGATAGCGAGAGGGGCGGGATAGGGAACACGGAGCAGAGGCAAACGACCTGCACCACGCTGTTGAAAACCATTGATGGACTCAGCCACGAATCGGCATTCGGTTTTCGCTTGAATGGCACATGCGTGAACTTGTGGTGCAGCCAGCAGAGCGTTGTCGCCCAGCAGCAGCAGCACGTTGGATTTCTCGCGCAGGAGTTTTGCAGCCTTGCGAATTGCAGCGGCGCTGATTTTGCTTTGCTTTGGCACTGGCAATGAAGCCGCAACTTTGCCGCCGTCATTCCATGACGCATCAGACGGCAAAATCAGGGTTGCGATTTGCCCTGGTAAAGTGCGGGCGGATTGGACAGCGAGGGCCACATCCTTTCCAACGGATGCCGACTTGCGCGACGTCTTCACCCAGTGCGAAACAGTTTTCGCCAGCGCTTGTGTATTTTGCGCCAGTGGCGGGTCGAAAGGTTTGTGGTAAGTTGCCTGATCACCAACAATGTTCACCATCGGCACACGGGCTTTTTTTGCGTTATGGATATTGGCCAAACCATTTGCCAAGCCGGGGCCGCAATGCAACAGGGTGACGGCGGGTTGGCGCGAGACGCGCGCATAACCGTCTGCCATTCCAGTGACCACGTTTTCCTGCATGCCGGGAATGCAGCGCAATCCGGGAATACGATCCAGCGCTGCAACAAAATGCATTTCGCTGGTGCCAGGGTTAGCGAAGCAGACTTTCAGGCCATGACCGACGAGGGTGTGGACCAGGCTTTCAGCGCCGTTCATGTTGGATTTTGTCATGGCGACAGAATAAGGTCTGCGGCTTTTTCTGCAATCATAATCACTGTGGCATTGGTATTCGATGAAACCACGCGAGGCATAATCGAAGCATCGACCACGCGGATGCCTTTCAGGCCGTGGATACGGAGATCGAGGTCCACGACTGAATCGTCGTTCCGGCCCATGGCGCAGGTTGATGTGGGATGATGGTCGGTCTTGGCCATGCGGCAACCATAGTCGATCAGTGCTTCGTCGGAGGTTACATCAAGGCCGGGCACGCGCTCGCCCAAGATGAAGTCATTGAGGGCAGGCTGTTTCAGAACCTCGCGGGCCATGCGCACGCCGCGCAACGACATTTCACGGTCGTGTGGATCGGACCAGTAGTTTGGGTCTATCAATGGTGCATCACTGAGATTGTCGGATTTCAAACGCACAGTGCCACGCGAACGTGGGCGCATATAGGCTGAGTTGATTGTGAGCCCACCGTTTTTGAGTTTTGCAATTCCAGTTTCAATGCCGGAGCCCATGCCGACATGGAATTGCATGTCAGGCGCATCGGCGTTTTCATCAACATACCAAAAGCCGCCGGAGTCGAAGAGAGATGAGGCGACGGGGCCGGATTTGGTGAGGAGATAGCGCAACCCTGCAAGTGCTGCCCAATGGGGCTTTCCATATTTGTCGAAGGTGTGGTTGCCATTGCATTCGGCGATCACGCACATGTCGAGATGGTCTTGCAGGTTTGAACCCACACCGGGCAGATTGTGCAGCGGTGTGATGCCCACAGATTTGAGGTGGTCAGCGGGACCAATGCCGGAGAGTTGCAACAGGCGGGCGGAGCCAACGGTGCCTGCGCTGAGGAGAACTTCCTGCGAAGCATGCACACGTTCTTCGGGTCCGTCTTCGGGAATGATGTCGATGCCAGTGACGCGTTTGCCGTCGAGCACAATGCGGCGTGTCAAACTGTTCAAGACGACTGTGAGGTTGGGCCTCGCCATGGCAGGTCGCAGATATTCTTGTGACGTCGACGAGCGGCGCGCGTTGCGCTGGGTCAGTTGGTAGAAGCCCCAGCCTGCGGGATCACCGCTTGCGAGATCAGCATTAAATGGAATGCCAAACTGTTCGGCAGCTTTTTGTGTGGCGCGTGCAATGGGCATGGGGAAACTCGGTTTTGAAACACCGATGGGGCCGCCTTTGCCGTGCGTCTCGTTGTGATAGGTGTCGTTGTCTTCCGCCTTGCGGAAATAGGGCAGCACGTCATCATAGCTCCAGCCGGTGCAACCAAGCTGCGCCCAGAGGTCAAAATCCTGCCGATTGCCGCGCGTATAAATCTGTGCATTTATCGTAGAGCCACCGCCGATAACTTTCGGCAGCGTGAACCAGAACACACGGTCGTTCATGTGTTTTTGCGGGATCGTGGACCAACCCCAGGAGCCAATCCCCTTGGTCATCTTTGCGAAACCTGCGGGCCATTTGTAGAGGATGTTGTTGTCATTTCCACCCGCTTCGACGAGCAGGACCTTGCATTCTGGGTTTACAGAGAGTCGATTGGCTAATACGCAACCGGCACTGCCACCACCGACGATGATATAGTCGTAGGATTTTGCGATTGCGGGCATGCGGTGGCTCTTCAAGTTACTGGTTGGTTACTTATACACAGAAAGCCACTCATTTGTCTTCAGATATTTCCTCAAACACCATGACGGATTGGGCCGGGGCATCGAGATTATTGCCTGTAAGGCTGCGCCACAGCTTTCCGGTTTTGGCTGTTACATTCAGGCTGATTGTAGTTGGAGTGCCGTTGAACAAAATGCAGATGCGGCGGTCAGGCGATGCCAACACCATGGCGATGGTGCGGTTGTTGTCGCGTGACCAGTCCATCGGTGCGCCGTCCGCCGTGAACCATTCCACATCGGGTGGTGCATCAGCGAAACTGAGACCATTGAGAAAATCATCGCGGACCACGTCTGACATGTTCTGCCGCATTCGGACCAGCGCGGCGAATTGCGTTTCGAGTTTTGTGTTGCGATGTTCCCAGTCAAGCCAGGTGGTTTCATTGTCTTGCGCATAGGCATTGTTGTTGCCGCCTTGGGTGCGACCGAATTCATCGCCTGCGGTTAACATCGGGGTGCCGTGGGCGAACAGTAACGACGACAGAAGTGCGAGAGCTTTCGAGCCGGGGCAGGTGACTTCGTGACTCTTTCCATCACGGTTGTTTTCGCCGTTGGCCATGTTGTTCTTTTGCGTGAAGTGCAAAAGGTCGTGCAGGGTGAAGCCATCATGGGCGGCAATGAAATTGATGGAGCGCGACGGGCGGCTTTTGCTTTGAAATACATCCGCAGAGCCTGCGAGTCTTGTGGCCATGTTGTTGGCGGACCAGATATCGCCGCGCCAGAAACGTCGCACATCATCGCGGAATTTGTCGTTCCATTCATACCAGTTATTGGGAAAATTTCCGAGTTGATAGCCGCCGGGGCCAATGTCCCATGGTTCGGCAATCAGGATGCGCGAAGATAGAATTGGATCGTTTTCGATGGCGACCAACAAGGGTGCTTCACGATTGAAACCATTGTTGTCCTCACGGCCCAAGATGGTACCGAGGTCGAAACGGAAGCCGTCAACGCCAGTATTGAGCACCCAATGACGCATCGCCTCAACGATCCAATGCACCGTGTGCGGACGATCCAGCGCCAAGGTGTTTCCGGTGCCCGCGTCATTAATGTTCGTGCCGTGGAACAGTCGGTAATAGCCGGTGCAATCAAGCCCGCGTTGCGAGAGTGTTGGCCCCAGCATGTCGCTCTCGCCAGTATGATTGAAAACAACATCAAGGATCACGTTGATGCCTTCGGCATGCAGCTTCGAAACTGTATCGCGCAACTCCTGCAAGCCACCGGGTGCAAGACGGGGATCAATGGCGAACATTGATACCGGATTATAACCCCAGGCATTGCGCAAGCCCAGATTGACCAGGTGTCTTTCATCAATCCAAGCGGCGATGGGCATGATCTCGATAGTGTCCACGCCGATGGTTTTGAAATGCTTGACGATGGCAGGTTCGGCGAGCGCTGCAATGGTGCCGCGTTTCGCGTGTGGTACATCGGGATGGCGCATGGTGAAGCTGCGCACGTTCAGTTCGTAGATCAGTTTAGGTTCGCTGGGTGTTCGCAATGACAGCGGTTTTGTGTCTTTGACGGCGACAGCTTTCGGAACAAGATGTGCCGTCTCGTTGCCATGGCGCGAGAGTTCTGCTGCATATTTGAACGGACCGGAAATTGCCTTGGCGAAGGGATCAAGCAACAGCTTGTGCGCATCGAAGTGGTGGCCGGAGGCGGGGTCATAGGGGCCATGGGCGCGAAGGCCGTAGTGTTGGCCTTCGACAATGCCTTCAATGAATGTGAAATGAATATCGCCATCGCGTTGTGTGAGTTTGTGATGCCAGACTTGTTTGTCGTTGCCGTCGAACAACACGACATCGACATGTGTGGCCGCTTGGGACCAGACAGCGATGTTGGCACCGCCGTCTCTCAAGGTGAGGCCAAGCGGAAACGGCTTGGCCTTGGCATTGCGGATATGGAACGTCAGGTGATCACCGTTGGTGCTGTGCGGCCCGTATGGGCTTCAATGCCTGCGGCGTTGCGGGCGAAGGTGATCATGGATTTGAGGGCGTCTTGTGGATCGGCGTGGTGTTTGGTTTTGTCGGCTTCATATTGCTCGATGTAGACGCGCAAGGTGGCCCCCGCTGTGCCGGTGCCTGACAAGCGATAGATGATGCGGCTACCGTTTTCGAAAATCAGTCGCACACCTTGAGCCGATGTCGAGGAGTGATCGACGGGATCGTTGTAAGCGAAATCGTCAGCGGTCACGATGCCGTCTTTGCCGGTGCGGGAGGGAAGACTGTCACGCAGCGTTTTCATCAGTTTGTTGGCGCTGTCGGAGTCCACTTCCTCATAGTCATGGCGGGTGTAGAAATTGCGGCCGTATTCGGTCCAATGCGCTTCGACGATTTGCTTCACCGATTGTTTGCGACGGGCCAGAATGTTGAGCCACATCAGCACGGCCCATAATCCGTCTTTCTCACGCACATGGTTGGAGCCGGTGCCAAAGCTTTCTTCGCCACAGACGGTGACAAGGTTAGCGTCGAGCAGGTTGCCGAAAAACTTCCATCCCGTAGGGGTTTCGAAGCTGTTGATGCCGAGTTTTTTCGCAACCAGATCAGCCGCACAACTCGTGGGCATAGAACGGGCAACGCCGGAGATGCCTGATGCATAGCCCGGTGCCAGTGTCGCATTGGCAGCGATAATGGCGAGGGAGTCGGAGGGGGTCACATACATGCCGCGCCCGATGATCAGGTTGCGGTCGCCGTCACCGTCAGACGCCGCACCGAATTCAGGCCCGCCTGCGGGCATGACGAGATCGACGAGTTCTTTCGCGTGAACCAGGTTGGGGTCCGGGTGGTGGCCGCCGAAATCAGGCAAGGGACTGCCATTCATGACGGTGCCCGCGCCTGCACCGAGCAGGGCTTCAAGTATGCGGGTTCCATAGGGTCCCGTGATTGCCCCCATGCCATCGAACTTCATGCGGAACCCTGATTTGAACATGGCGGAAATCGCATCGAAGTCGAAAAGTTTTTGCATCAGGGCGGCGTAATCATCGACGGGGTCGATGACTTGTACTGTCATGTCGCCGAGTTTTGATGTGCCGATTTTCGAGATGTCGACGTGGCCACGCTCGATTTTGTAGTGCGAAATTTTTTGGGTGTTGGCGTAGATCGCGTCAGTGATTTTTTCAGGTGCTGGTCCGCCATTTCCGGTGTTGTATTTGATGCCGAAGTCACCATCGGGTCCGCCGGGGTTGTGCGATGCGGAGAGGATGAGTCCACCGAAGGCCTTGAATTGTCGGATGACGTTTGACGCTGCGGGTGTGGAGAGCAAACCATCACGCCCGACAAGCACGCGGCCAAAGCCGTTGGCGGCGGCCATTTGGATGGCGGTGACAATCACCTCTTTGTTGAAATAGCGACCATCGCCGCCGATGACCAAGGTCTTGCCTTCGTAGCCTGACAAAGTGTCGAACACCGACTGGATGAAATTCTCCGCATAGTGTGGTTTCGCGAAGACCACGACTTTTTTGCGCAGGCCGCTGGTGCCGGGTTTTTGTCCCTCAAAGGGAGTGGTCGTAACTGTTTCGGCCATGGTTGTGTTCCGTGATCAGGCGAGAAGGGATTTGTAAAGATTGAGATAGGCAGTGGCGCTGTGGCCCCAGGACACATCCTGCGCCATGCCGCGCTTCTGCATATTGGTCCATACGGGCTTGTTGGCAAAGAGGCGAGCTGCGCGCTCCAATGTGGATTGCAGGTTGGCGGAATTGATCGGTGAGAATTGCAGGCCCGTGGCAACACCGGGGCCGAGGGCGGCTTCGTTGGCGTCGATCACAGTATCGGCCAAGCCGCCTGTGCGGCCCACAAGTGGCACGCAGCCATAGCGCAATCCGTAAAGTTGGGTGAGGCCGCAGGGTTCGAAGCGCGAGGGCACCAGCATGGTGTCGGCTCCGGCTTGCACGAGATGACTCAGGGCTTCGTCGTACTTGAAACTGATGCCGATGCGGCCTTTGTGTTTTGCGGCTGCTTCGCGATAGGTATTCTCAAGGCCGGGTTCGCCCGTGCCAACGAGGGCGAGGCGTGCGCCGGATGCAATCAGCCAGTCGATGTGTTCGGCCAAAAGATCGAGGCCCTTTTGCCACGTGAGACGGCTGACGACACCGTGCAGAATACCGTCGCCAGTCTCCAGGCCCAGGCGCTGTTCGAGGGCCCGTTTGTTGGCGATGCGTTTGTCCAACGTTTTTACACCATAGGTTTGTGCAATGTCTTTATCGGCTTCAGGATTCCAAACATCAGTGTCGATGCCGTTGACGATGCCGGTGAGGACTGCACGGCGTTGACGTAACAATCCATCGAGACCCATGCCGAATTCGGGCGTGGTGATTTCGTGGGCATAGGTAGGGCTGACGGTGGAGATCGCATCAGCGCAGGCGAGGCCACCTTTGAGGAAACTGACGCCGCCATAATATTCCACACCATCGACAGCATAAGCATTGGGAGGGAGCCCCAAGTCGCTGAAAGTCTGTGCGCCGAAGGTGCCTTGGAAGGCGATGTTGTGGACTGTCAGCAAGGACTTCGGTTTGCGTAAGCCTTGGGCGGCGTAGCGCACATTGGCGGCGGCGAGGGCGGCTTGCCAGTCGTGCAGGTGCAGCACATCTGGCAGGAAGGATTTGACTTTGCCTTCGCCGATGTCGGACGCGGCACGGGAGAGGGCGGCGTAGCGTTTCGGGTTGTCGGGCCAGTCTTTGCCATCCGGGCCAAGATAGGGATTGCCAGGGCGATTATAGAGATGTGGCGCGTCGAGCACGATGACATCGAGGCCCTTGGCCTTGGCTCGCACCAACCCCGCGGCACCGCCGTAGAAATCGCCGTAGAGGTGAACGGGTTCTGCATCGTCCAATGCTGCCATCACGGCGGGGTAGCCCGGCACGAGGCTTAGCATCTCGACGCCTTTGGGCTTCAACGCGGCGGGGAGGGCCCCCACTACATCGGCAAGGCCTCCGGTTTTCACCAGCGGGAATATTTCCGATGCGACGGAGAGAACCTTCATTATCTGAGGCGGTCCAGCATCGGTTGGGTGATCAGGCAGATGCCACTTTCCGTGCGGCGGAAGCGCTTGGCGTCGAGTTCCGGATCTTCACCGACAACGAGACCTTCGGGGATTGTGATGTCAGAGTCGATCACGACTTTTTTCAGGCTGGCGTTGCGGCCAATGTTGACGCGGGGCAGCACCACGGCGTCTTCGAGCGATGAGAAGGAATTGACGCGCACACCTGTGAACAGCAGCGCGCGGCGGATCGACGAACCTGATACGATGCAGCCGCCTGATACCAGCGATGACACGGCGAGACCACGGCGGCCTTCAAGGTCATGTACGAATTTCGCGGGCGGGGTGACTTCGCCATAGGTCCAGATCGGCCAGTCCTGGTCATAAAGGTCGAGTTCTGGCACGGTGTCGGTGAGGTCGACGTTGGCTTGCCAGTAAGCGTCAACGGTACCCACGTCGCGCCAATAGGAGCCGGTTTCGAGTTCGGAGCGCACGCAAGAGTCAGAGAACAAGTGCGCCACGGCAGTGCCGTTTTGAACGATGTAGGGGATGATGTCCTTGCCGAAATCGTGCGAGGAATTCTTGTCGGCAGCGTCGCGGCGCAACAGGCCTGCGAGGAAGTTGGTTTCGAAGACGTAGATACCCATGGAGGCCAGTGCGATATCCGGATTGCCCGGCACATGTGGTGGGTCGGCGGGTTTCTCGACGAAGGCCGTGACATGGCGTTTCGCGTCAATAGCCAAAACGCCAAAGCCAACGGCTTCCATGCGTGGCACTTCAAGCGCACCCATGGTGACGTCAGCACCGGAATTGACATGCTGTTGCAACATCAATTCATAGTCCATTTTATAGATGTGATCGCCTGCGAGAATGATGATGTATTTGGGCTTGTAGGTTTCGATGATGTCGAGGTTTTGATAGACGGCGTCGGCGGTTCCGGCATACCACATGTCTTCAGACACGCGTTGTGACGCCGGGAGAATGTCGAAGCCTTCATTGCGTTCCGGACGGAAGAAGTTCCAGCCGCGCTGCATGTGGCGGATCAAACTGTGGGCCTTGTACTGGGTGGCCACACCAATACGACGGATGCCGGAGTTCAGGGCATTGGAGAGGGCAAAATCGATAATTCTGGATTTTCCACCGAAAGGCACTGCGGGTTTTGCTCGACGGTCTGTCAGTTCCATCAAGCGGCTGCCGCGGCCACCTGCCAGCACATAGGCCATTGTCTCACGCGCGAGTGGCCCGGTTTTTTTTGGTGCAGCCATTTTGTTCTCCCAAACTTATTCTTGTTTTCAAGACTCACTCAAAAAATAGACGGTGGCAAGGGGTGGCAATGTTATCCTTGCCGATGCAGGTTTCCCCATGAAGGCTCCCGCGTCTGCATCCACACCACCCATGTTGCCAAGTCCCGAACCCCAATAGATTTTGGAGTCTGAATTCAATACTTCTGTCCAGCGCCCGCCCTTCGGAAACGGGACTTGATAGCCCTCGCGCGGCACTGGCGTGAAGTTGCAGACCACCACAATAATTCGTCCGCCATCGCCGTCATGTCGCGCCCAGGCGAAGACTGAATTTTCGGAATCGTCGGCGTTCATCCATTCGAAGCCTTCGGGTTCGCAGTCGCGGGCATGCATGGCAGCGATGGAGCTGTATGACTTGTTCAAGTCGCGCACGAAATTCTGCATACCCTTGTGGCTTTCGTGTTTCAGCACATGCCAGTCGAGGCTGCGACTTTCGGCCCACTCGTCGCGCTGGGCGAATTCCTGCCCCATGAAGAGTAATTTTTTGCCGGGGTAAGCCCACATGAACGCATAGTAGGCGCGCAGGTTGGCGAATTTCTGCCAGTCGTCACCTGCCATTTTGGTGAGCATCGAGCCTTTGCCATGCACAACTTCGTCATGGCTCAGGGGCAGCACAAAATTTTCTGAGAAGGCATAGAGCAAGCCAAAGGTGAGTTCATTATGATGGTGCTTGCGGTGGATGGGTTCACGTTTGAAATACTCAATCGTGTCATGCATAAACCCCATGTTCCATTTGAAGCCAAAACCCAGGCCATTCATCGATGTGGGTTTTGAAACGCCGGGAAAGGCCGTGGACTCTTCCGCGATAGTGACGATGCCGGGATGCTGGGCATAGGCTTCGTGGTTGACGCGTTGCAGGAAGGCGATGGCTTCAAGATTTTCGCGGCCACCATCCTTGTTCGGAATCCATTCGCCCGCTTTTCGCGAATAGTCGAGGTAGAGCATCGAGGCCACAGCATCAACGCGAAGACCGTCGATGTGATAGCGGTCAAGCCAGAACAGGGCGTTGTTCAACAACACACTGAAGACTTCACGGCGACCGAAGTTGTAGATCGCCGTGTTCCAGTCAGGATGGAAGCCTTGGCGCGGGTCGGCGTGTTCGTAAAGTGCGGTGCCATCGAATTTTGAAAGACCGTGCTCGTCTGTCGGGAAGTGGGCGGGCACCCAATCGAGGATGATTCCAATTTCTGCTGTGTGGGCGGCTTCGACGAATCTTTTGAAGGCTTCCGGATTGCCGAAGCGCGATGTGGGTGCAAACAGGCCCGTGGGCTGATAGCCCCAGGACGGGTCATAGGGATGTTCGCTGACGGGCAGGCATTCGATGTGGGTGAAGCCCATCGACTTGACGTAAGGGATGAGTTCGCGGGCCAGCGCGTCATAATCCAGAAAGCCGTCGTCATCCTTGCGACGCCATGAGCCCAGATGCACTTCATAGGTCGACATGGGCTTGCGCCGGGCATCGCCCTGCTTGCGGGCGTCCATGTAGGCTTTGTCGTTCCAAGTGCCGATATCACGGTTGGAAATGCGCGATGCTGTATTGGGGCGTAACTCCGCTTCATAGGCGAAGGGGTCTGCCTTCAGGGGCAAGCGATTGCCGCCTTGTCCGATGATCTCGAATTTATAGCCCTGGCCAATTGTGGCACCCGGCACAAAGGTTTCCCAAATGCCGGTGTTCATGCGCAGCCGCATGACGTGCAACCGGCCATCCCAATTGTTGAAATCACCGATGACAGAAACACGCTTGGCATTGGGCGCCCAGACGGCGAAGTGCACCCCGTTCGCACCATCGTGCTGCATGGGGTGGGCACCCATCTTGTCATAGAGGCGGAGATGATTGCCTTCACCGATATAGTAGTCATCCATGGGGCCGAGAACCGGGCCAAAGGAATAGGCGTCTGTTACGGTCCAGTTCCCCCCCGCGTTAGAACATGCGAAGCGGACGGGCTGCTGGGTTTCCGCGCTGACTGGCCCCTCAAAAAAACCGGCGTCATGACGCTTGTCGATGGAGCCCAGATTTTGACCGGTCAAAGACTCGACGATGATTT
>CAXTLE010000046.1:0-14403 GCA_964244855.1 uncultured Aestuariivirga sp.
CATAGTCGATGGCAAAGTAGATCGTCCAAATTTGAGCAAACTGGTTCTCGAACAACCAGCGCTGCTTGAAAAACTGGAAACCATTGTTCATGCAGAGATCGCGAGGAAACGAGCCCAGTTCGTAACCCAAGCCGAACAAGCGGGTCACGGCATCGTGGTGGTGGACATTCCCCTGCTGTTCGAAAAATCCGGTGAGAAACAGGTTGACGTCGCCGTTGTGGTGTCAGCCCCGGAAGATCTCCAACATCAACGCGCCCTTGCCAGACCCGGCATGACAAAAGCAAAACTAGACATGATCCTGAAACGCCAAATGCCCGACGCTGAAAAACGCCGTCTCGCAAATTACGTGATCATCAATGACGGCACGCTCGAAGACCTGCACGAAAACACGCTCGCTGTCCTCAACAACATCAGAAAGGAACATCACCTGTGATCCGCGAAATCGTGCTCGACACCGAAACCACCGGCCTCTCGCCGCGCGACGGTCATCGTATCGTTGAAATCGGTGCAGTAGAATTGATCAACCACATGCCATCGGGACAAAACTTCCACGTCTATCTCGATCCGCAACGCGACATGCCAAAAGAGGCTGAAGCTGTGCACGGTCTGTCGGCAGCTTTTCTGAAAGGCAAACCACTCTTTGCAAGTGTGGCCGAAGACTTCGTGAGATTCATTGGCGACTCAGTCATGGTTATTCACAACGCCAGCTTCGACATGGGCTTCATCAACGCCGAACTGAAAGCTGCAGGACGCGCTGCCATTGACATGGGTCAGGTCATCGATACGCTTGCCATCGCCAAACAAAGACATCCGATGGCTTCCAACAGTCTGGACGCATTGTGCAAGCGGTTCGGCATCGATTTGTCCAAACGCACCAAACACGGTGCATTGCTCGACTCAGAGCTCTTGGCCGAAGTCTATCTTGAACTCATCGGCGGCCGCCAGACGGCACTCGGATTGGCAGCACCATCCGCAGGCAAACGAACGCTGCCGGTTGCACAAGCAAATGTGTCGCGCAGCAGACCAGCACCTTTGCCTCCGCGTCTGTCAGAAACAGAAAGGGCGGCACATGCCGCCCTTGTCCAGGAATTGGGTGAAAAAAGCCTGTGGCTCAGCTCTAAAAACTAAGCCTGCTGTTTCTGTTGCGCCATGCGGCGCTGATACATTGTGGCAAAATCAATGGGATCAAGCATCAGTGGCGGAAAGCCGCCATTGCGCGTGGCTTCCGCCATGATCTGACGTGCAAACGGGAAAAGCATGCGCGGGCATTCAATCAATACGGCAGCATGCAATACATTCTGCGGGAAATTCTCCAACCGGAAAATACCCGCGTAAAGCAGCTCGGCCGCAAACACCACCTTGCCTTCGCCTGTGGCCTTGGCATCAAGATGCAACTCAACCTCAAAGTCATTGGGGCCAAGGTTCTTGGCATTCACATTGACCGCAATGTTGATATCGGGCTGTTGCGTCTGGGGAGCCAGTGACTGTGGCGCATTCGGATTTTCAAAACTGAAATCCTTCATATATTGGCCGAGGATTTTCAGCGATGGCTGCGCGCCGGGTGCCGGTGGTGGTGCACTTAAGGTGGGCGCATCTGCAACGGGAGCAGCAACCGCTACAGGTTTGGACCCACCGTTCACGCGCGGTGGAGCAGGCGGAGCCTTGCCAACGGCTTTGCGGGGGGCTGGTTTGGCAGGCTTGGTGACTTTCGCCATTATGATCTCCGAAAAATTGCTCCGGATGTGCCGCATCCGTTTGATAACACCAGCCGACTTACATTAACCTCCCCTGCGCCGCAAGGATGGGAAACACGCTTTGATTGGGCAACCATGTTCACTATATAGAACGTATCAACTATTGCGCCTGCATGGTGCCCAGTAAAACAAAGGTAGTCTCATGTCATCGGTTATGGATCCGCTCAATCTCGTACTCTTGATCATAGCTGCCATAGTGGCATGGCGGCTCTGGGGCGTTCTTGGCACGAGAACGGGCTTGGAAAAGCCGCCGATCATTTTCCAGCCAACACCAGCACAGCCCAAATCCACCCAGCCTGAACCCACTCTGGAAGGTGAAGTGCTGGAACCTGAAAACAGAAAGCCAATCTGGTTTGGCCATGCAACAGATGGCAGCGAATTAGCCAATGGACTTGATGCCATCGCAACCAAGGCTCCTGACTTTACGGCGTCTTCTTTTGTCAGAGGTGCGAGTGCTGCTTATGAAATGATATTGGAAGCCTATGCCAAAGCCGACAAGGCAACACTGAAGCCGCTTCTGTCGAAAGAGTTGTATGACAATTTTACCAGCGCCATTGATGCCCGAAAAACTGAAGGCCAAAGCATGACATTCCAATTTGTCGGCGTAAAGTCAGCACCTCTGAAACGGGCTGGGTTGAATGGTACCAAGGCCCAGGTGGAGGTGGACTTTGTCGCAGAAATGATCAGTGCGACATTGGATAAAACCGGAGTGGTTGTCGACGGCGATGCAAAATCCATCCGCACCGTCACTGATCTCTGGACTTTTGAGCGCGATGTCACCTCAAAAGATCCAAACTGGAAATTGGTCGCCACCGACGACAATGCCTGATGCCCTCACACAGATAAGCTTTGAAGCGCTGAAGGGTTGGAACAACGCCGATCTGTCAACTGCACTCCAGGCCTTTCGCCGCTCAGCTGAAGAGATATTAAACGCAGGGTCGGGCTTTCGTCGTGACGCAAAGTTCGGCGGCGTGAAAGACGATTGGGATTCCGTTTGCCAAGCCGCATTGACAGCGAGTGACGCACGTCAGTTCTTTGAAACCCACTTTCAAGCCTTCCGTGTAACCGATGCTGAACGTCCGGGGGGCCTGTTCACAGGCTATTACGAACCACTGGTGCAAGGCTCGCTGACGCAATCAAAACACTATCCCGTACCCGTCTATGCCAAACCAAAAGACCTCGTCGCCTTCACAGCCGCGGAAGTCGAAGCAACAGGCTTAAGCTATGGTCGCCGCAATAACGGAAAACCGCAAGCCTACGACACCCGCAAAGATATCGAGAACGGCTCGCTCGAAGGTAAAGCAGAAATCATTTGCTGGCTCTCCGATTGGGTCGATGCCTTCTTCATGCATGTGCAGGGCCAAGGCCGTGTCGCCTTGAACGACGGACGTTTTATCCGCTTGAGCTATTCCGGCAAGGCGGGGCACCCCTATTCCGGCATCGGCCATATCCTGATCGAACGCGGTGTGGCCTCTCCCGACAAAATGTCCATGCAGGTCTTGCGCGACTGGATGCGCGATAATCCAAACGAGACCCGTGAACTCATGTGGCACAACAAGTCCTATATTTTCTTCCAGCGCACCGAAGTAACCGATGCCGCACTGGGCGGCATAGGTGCGGCGAAAATCAATCTCACGCCGCTGCATTCGCTCGCCGTTGATCGCGCCTTTTGGATGTTTGGTACACCCCTGTGGATTGAAACCACAATGCCACTCGAAGCGCCAATGCCCAATGCCGTGATCAACCGACTGATGATCGCACAAGACACAGGCTCCGCTATCAAGGGCATCATCCGTGGCGATTTCTTCTGGGGCTGGGGCGATGATGCCATAAGCATCGCTGGAAACATGAAAAGCGCAGGCGCCATGGCAGCGCTCCTGCCTCACGCGGTCGCAGCAAAGCTAGCCCACCAGCCATGACCCGCAAACCCATCGAGGCACCCGATCACGCGCTCTGGGACGAGGTGAGGCGCAGCATCAGGCCATTGGGCAGAGTGATCGGCCGCAAAACCACAACACCGCGCCTCGGCAAACCCGCAGAAACTATTTCCCCAATTCCAACTTACGCCATTCCTGTAAAACGCCGTTCCATTCACGTTGTTCCACCACCACTCGCGCCAATGGACCGCCGCACCGCCCAGCGTTTGAACCGTGGCCAGATCGAACCTGAAGCACGTCTCGATCTCCATGGTGAAGGCGTTGAAACCGCACGCATGAAGCTCCTGCATTTTCTCAGCACTGAACGTCATCACGGCTCCCGCTTCGTGCTGGTGATTACGGGAAAAGGTGCATCGCCCTATGCCCGTCACACCTTGCATGGAACCAGCCATTTTCACACGCCGGAACGCGAAGGCCGGCTGCGCCGTGAAGTGCCGCTGTGGCTGCATGAGGAAAGCTTCAGACTGCACACAGTAGGCTTCCAGCCCGCCCACCCCAGACACGGCGGCGGCGGTGCCTTTTACATCCGCCTGCGCAAATCCGGCCACCACGAATGACACCCTTCGGTGAAAGACTGAGAAAGCTGCGGCTTGAACGAAAAGTGACGTTGAAGGACATGGCGCACGCCTTGGGCGTTTCTTCAGCCTATCTTTCAGCCCTCGAACACGGCAAGCGCGGCAGGCCATCATGGCACCTCGTGCAAGGGGTAACCGCCTATTTCAACATTATTTGGGATGAAGCCGAAGACTTAGGCAAACTCGCAAAAATCTCCCACCCCCGAATCACCATAGACACCGCAGGCTTAAGCCCTGCCGCTACAGAACTGGCAAACCGCCTCGCCAGCGACATCGCAAAATTCGATGAAGCAAAAATCCGGAAAATAATCAGCACTCTTTACGACGGGTGAGCAAGGTTATGAAGTGACAATGGTGATGGTGGACGCAGTCGGGCGCCAACCGGTCTCAGACAATGAAGATCAGCTGCAAAAGGATCTAACCTTCCCGCCCACAGAACCCCTTCATTGCCCGGAAGGACGGGCCGATGGAGGTCGACATTGCCAACTGCGACATTCCCATTATCCAGCGATTGCTTGGAATGTTGGATGTTCGATTGAACTTCAGGGTCTTTACGCGTGTTGAAGGTCAAACCTAAAATTTACCCTGCAGTTCTAAACATCCGACGGCTTATGGGACTTCCTTCTTCGACAGCGGCGGAAATCTCTGCCGCTGTCGGATTCTGTCTTCACTCGCTCAGTATTTCAGCCATGCGATAGCCGATGTGCACGCAGGCTGGCATGGTTGGAACAGCGCAGATCCGTGGCATGATGGTGCTGTCAGCAATGCGCAGATTGCGAACACCATTCACGCTGAGCTTGGCATTAACAACGGCTTTGTCGTCTTTGCCCATGCGGCAAGCGCCGGCGGAGTGGAAGTAAGTTGTGGCACCGTTGCGGATGAAGTTTTCCATGTCAGCGCCTTCGAGTTTCTTGCCAGGGGCCACTTCGCGTTTCACGAAGTTTTTCATGGCAGACGAGTTGGCGATGGATCTTGCGATCTCGATACTCGTTGCCAATGCCTTGACGTCGTCAGGGTGGCTGAGAAACTGCATGTCGACAACGGGGCGATCAACTGGATTGTCTGACTTGATCTTCACAGTACCGCGGCTCTTGGGTGCCACGAGACCGCCACACATGGCCCAGGCGGTTTGCGGCGGCGCATATTCCTTGGCGATTTCCGGGCTGGCATAGGGAATTTCGATTTGCACGACGCTGACATCAGGAAGTTCCAAGGATGCGTCGGTCTTGTAGTAACCCGACGCATTGGCCGCACTGTTGGCATAGGGAATTGGCTCCGGCGGCTCAAACAGACAGCCGCCATGCAGGATGTGGTCCTGTACGTTCTTTCCGACTTCAGTTGAATTCACCAAAGTCTTGATGTTGACGGCCTTCAAATCGGCTTCATCACCAATGCCACTGAGTTGCAGAATCTTGGGCGTGTTGAAGCCACCCGCAGAGAGGATGGTTTCCTTGTCGGCGCGGATGACCATCGGCTTGCCATCACGTACGATTTCAACGCCCACGCACTTGTCGCCTTCGAGGACTACGCGGTTCACTTGCGTGTTCACCAGCACGGTGAGGTTTTCCTGCGCCATAACGGGATAAAGGAGCGCACGCGCCATGCTGTTGCGGCGTCCCTCCTTGATGATCTGGTTCATGATGCCAAAACCATTTCCGGTTTCTTCGCGTTCACCATTCAGATCGGCAACCACGGGCAAGCCCACTTCCTTGCAGCCTTCCAACATGGCGGGTGCAAGGGGTGTAGGTTCGAAAGCGGGTTGCACCCAAACCGGGCCGCCCTTGCCGCGATATTTTTCGTTTGGTGTGCCTTGCCAATCTTCAACTTTCTTGAAAATGTCGAGGCCATGGGCATAGCCCCACGCATCATCACCAGACTCCTTGGCCCAATTGTCCATATCGGCTTTGAAGGGGCGCGCCCAGATGGTGGCGTTGATGCTGCTGCCGCCACCAAGCACGCGGCCCGTGTGTTCGGGAATGCCACGATTGTTGGTGCTGGCGGAGGGAATGGATACATCACCCCAGTCACGCTCAGTGCCAAGATTGGTGAACCAGACTTTCGGGTCTTGTGTGGAGGGTGCTGTGTCCCAATCGCCAGCTTCGATGAGCAGTATTTTGGCTGTGGCCATGGTCTTAGCCAACGTGCCAACCAGCGCACAGCCGGCGCTGCCTGCACCGACAACGATGTAGTCATATGAGCCTTGGAGTGCTGCGGCGCGCTTGCCTTGATTGTCGCGAATGGCATCAAGTTCATCTGCCAAGGCATTCAGGTTAGTGGCAGAAAGAAGCCCCGCAGCAAGCGCAGTTGTCAGGAATGAGCGGCGGCTCAGACGCCCCGTCAACAGGCCATATTCAAGCCCGTCAAGCATTTGGTATTTAAGAAAATTCATTATCTTCCTCCCATGTAAGGTTTGGCTCTTGATGACCACCCGGGAGAACTATAACGCGAAATTGCACTGTCTGCAATCCATTGCGCATTGTGCAATTGCAAAATGAACATGGATTTGCTGTCGCAGCGTGTGACAGCTTGCATGGGTTGGCTTATCGGAAAGATTGGGCCTTGCAGAAGGCAAGTAGCGCCGCGACGGGCTTTGACTCGGGCTGCGCGCTTGAAGGGTCAGTACCAACAAGTGTCACAACAGCCTGCGCTTCATTTTGCCAATCCAGAATGGGGGCTGCAATGGCCACCAAGCCTGGAATGAAACGACCATCAACATGACAATAGCCCTTGGCCCGCGTTTCCGTGTTCAGATTCTCTATGCCTTGGGCAGTCGGGGTGATGTCTGGGAACAAGTTGGGATTGCGCTGGGCCAGGCGAATCTCAGTTTCCAAAAGCGATTGCAGCGGAGCGCGAGGAGCCCAGGCCAGAAGCACGCGTCCCGTTGCAGACTTTAAAAGTGGCAAGGTCGTACCAAGCCCGATGGATGTGACAGCAGGCGACGCCGCACGTTCCCAGCGGATGACGGTGGCTCCTTCATTGCCCAAAACCGAGAGCAGCGCCGACATGCCCGTAGCCGCGCTGAGTTCTGGCAAACCATCCGATGCACGATTGACAAAATCATGTCGCGCAATGGCAGAAAGGCCCAAAAGTGCAGCGCCACGGCCTAAATCATAACGTCCGGAGCGTTCGGTTTGTTCGACAAGACCTGCTTGCTGGAAGCTGGCGAGATAGCGGTGGACTTTGCTGGGGGGCATGTCACAGGCGCGGGCGATATCAGACAGGGTTGCCGGTCCCTTGAGGCGCCCCATTTCGGCCAGGACGCGCAAAGCTGCATCAAGTGCTTGAATGCCGTTGGTTTTTTCAATCTTTTTTGTCGGTGTAACCATGACGCTCCAGATAGGCCCTTAAGTCCTGCATGTCTGCTGCCATGATACCTTTTGGTGCTGTTTTGAACAGGCCCCGCGCTTCTTGGCCTACAACAGCCGTGCGACCTGCAATTTGGCCTTCATAGGATAAGCGAAGTACTTTACGGTCCCAACCTTCGATACTCAATTGAATCTCAAGTGTGTCGCCGTCTCTGCAAGGTGCGCGAAATTTTGCACTGACATCCATCAGGCCTAATCCAATTGCACCAAGTGAATTACAGATTGCCGCGTGACCACCAAACTTGCGCAACCAATCGTGAAAAGTGCGGTCAAACCAGGCAAAATAATTGGGGTAAAACACGATTCCCGCCGGGTCGCAGTCGCCAAATGTTACGGGTTGGGACCACCTGTGCACCACCGTCATTTATTTCACCCCATAAAACGCTTTGCGTATAGTGCAAGATTTGGTAGATATTGTAAAAAAGAATAATGGACGACTGGGAGAAATGAAAGCACTTCGCACAATCGATATTCTGGGCGGCGGTCCCGCGGGGCTCTATACAGCCATTTTGCTGCGCTTGCGCATGCCGAAAGTGCGGGTACGGGTGACCGAGCAAAATCCGGTTGGCGCAACTTTTGGCTTTGGCGTGGTGTTTTCCGATCAGGCGCTGAGCTTTCTCTCAAGTGACGATAAAGAAACCCATGATCTGATTACGCCCCACATGGAACGCTGGCGTGACATGACGCTGAACCATCCGCAAGGCCGCGTCACTATTGATGGCGTTGGTTTTGCATCCATCGGGCGTTTGGAACTCATCGAGATTTTGCGCAAACGTGCGGAAAGTCTCGGCGTCGAAATGCGCTTCTCTCACGTGCTGACCTCAATTGAAGATTTGCAGGGCGATGTTGTGATTGGCGCTGATGGCCTCAACTCTCTTGTGCGCCGCAGTTTTGAAAATCAATTCAAACCGCAGCTCAGCTATTTTGGCAATCACTTCGCCTGGTATGGCGCGGAGCGCAGCTTTGATACGCTGACACAGTCTTTCAAAGACACAGAGAATGGCGCGTTCAACGCACACCACTATCGCTTTGCCCCAAACCGCAGCACCTTCATTGTTGAATGCGAAGACGCGACGTTCCAAAAGTCTGGTCTTGGAGCGTTGTCAGAAGCTCAATCAGCTAAAGCCTGTGAGGCCATTTTTGCTGAAGTGCTCGACGGCGCTTCGCTGATCACCAATCGCTCACTCTGGCGGCAGTTTCCAAAATTGTGGTGTGAACACTGGACGACGGGGAAATATGCCTTGCTTGGTGACGCTGTTCACACCGCGCATTTCTCCATAGGGTCGGGCACCCGCCTTGCTTTGGAGGATGCGATTGCTTTGGTGCTGGCGCTCAGCACCAAAGAAAGTGTAGATTCAGCCTTTGAAGACTATGAAGCCACGCGCAAACCCATCGCCAAGAAAATCGTAGACGCCGCGAACACCTCAGCCAATTGGTATGAGACATTTGGCGCGCGCATGAACAAGTCGCCGATTGATTTTGGCTTTGATTATATCACGCGCTCCGGGCGCATCGACATGGAGCGCTTGCGCAAAATGGCACCGGGCTTCATGGCCCAATATGATGCAAGTCAATCAGCTACGATTGCCGATCCTGTCAGTGATACTTCGCCGGGCTCCATAGAAATCGGGTTCGATCACGCTGCATGTCGCAACTGCTCAACGCTGCTGTGGGACAATCTTAATCGCAATCCCAACAAAGTGGCTGTCACTGGTCCAACTGGAACTTTGACCTATAAGGCGCTAATTGAACAAGCCGCGAAATGGGGACATGCTTTTCAGCAGAGCGGTCTCAAAGCGGGTGATCGCATTCCGTTTTTGTTGGACGACACGCCAACATTTGTTGCGGCGTTTTTTGGTGCGGTCAGGATGGGCTATGTTCCGGTTCTCTTGAATACACAGACGAATGCCGAATTGCTGAACTACTTCCTTACGGACTCTTCTGCAAAATTAGCACTGTGCGAGGCCTCTCTTCTGAACATCTTTAGCAATGATGTTTTGACTGGCACTGCCGTGACAAAAGTCATCGTCGCGAACGGTGACGCGAATGGTGGCAATCACATCGCATCAACAGAATTTCTCATGGGCATGCAGACCACACTCGCATGTGCCGACACCGACCCTGACGACATGGCCTTCTGGATGTACTCTTCGGGATCCACAGGAAAACCAAAAGGCGTTGTTCATGTGCATCACGACATGCTCTATACGCAATTGTCTTACGCCAAACATATTCTGAAGCTTTCCGGCGACGACGTTGTTTTCTCTATTCCGAAAATGTATTTCGCTTATGGCTTTGGAAATTCCATCACCTTCCCCTTTGCAGTAGGGGCAACGTCTGTGCTGTTGGCGGGACAACCCAATGCAACAGCTGTTCTCGACACGATTGAAAAATTTAAACCCACAATCTTATTTGGACTGCCCACGCTCTACACAGCGCTGGCCCGCGCTGAAGGTGTTGAGAAGCGCGATTTATCGTCGTTGCGACGCTCAATCTCCGCGGCCGAAATTCTCTCAGAAGACGTCTACAACAAGTGGAAAGCCCTGACGGATCACGGTCCCACCGAGGGCCTCGGTTCCACTGAGCTGTTGCACATCTACTTGTCCAACACCTACGACGATCATCGCTTGGGCTCTGCAGGTGCGCGGGTTCCCGGATATGAAATCAAATTGGAAACACCGGAAGGTGCCTCACCGAACGCAGGTGAAGAAGGTGTGATGTATGTACGTGGACATTCATCGGCACCACTCTATTGGAACCGCCCTGATAAGACCAAAGACACCATGCGCGGTGATTGGATTTACACAGGTGATCGCTTCATTGAAAAAGACGGCTTCTATTATTTCCAGGGCCGCGCCGACGATCTTGTGAAAATATCAGGGCAGTGGGTCTGGCCGCTTGAGGTCGAGCGTTGTCTGAATGAACATCCTGATGTGCATGAGTGTGCTGTCGTAGCGCACGAACTTGCAGACAGGCGCATGACTCTCAGCGCCTTTGTGCGCTTGCGTGATGGCATCGAAAAAGCCCCGGCGCGTACCAAGCAATTGCAAGACTTTGTGAAATCAAAACTGCTGCCTTACAAATATCCGCGCAATGTCAGCTACCTTGCAGACTTGCCAAAAACCGGAACAGGAAAAATTGACCGTCAAGCCTTGTTGGCAACGGCAGGAGGACAACATGGTTCACGTTGAAGCCAAAGACACGCCGGAGCGGCGCGCGTTTTATGAAAAGATCAGCAAGCAGAACATGACACCATTGTGGACGGTGATGAGCGGACTGATCACGCCGGAGCCCAAGTCCAAGTGCCGCCCGTTCGGTTGGAAATTCTCCGAAATCCGCGATGCGATGATGGAAGCTGGAACATTGATTACAGCGAAAGAAGCAGAGCGCCGCGTTCTTATACTTGAAAACCCAGGCCTGCGCGGTGAAAGCAAAACCACCACCAGTCTCTATGCTGGCGTGCAACTTGTTTTGCCGGGTGAAGTCGCACCGGCTCATCGACACACGCAAAGCGCACTGCGGTTTGTTCTTGAAGGCTCTGGTGCCTACACGGCTGTGAATGGCGAGAAAACCATCATGCGGCCCGGCGATTTTGTCATCACACCGCAACTGGCTTGGCATGACCACGGTAACGAAACCAAGGAACCGATGTTCTGGCTTGATGGCCTCGACATTCCGATTGTGACTTTGTTGGATACATCTTTTGCCGAGGGACTTGGTGCCGACATGCAGCCGGTGACACGCGAAACGGGGCAAAGCTACGCCGAATTTGGCCACAACCTGATGCCGATTGATGCGCCGCGCGGCAACATCGTTTCACCCATATTCAATTACCCCTATGAACATGCACGCTCTACATTGGAAATGATGAAGAAAGCCAATGCTGCCGATCCCTATCTCGGTTGGAAGCTGCGCTACACCAATCCCTTGGATGGTGGCTGGGCTATGCCGTCCATCGGCACTTGCATTCAACTTTTGCCAAAGGGTTCAACAGAACCATATCGCTCAACCGATGCTACAATCTTCACGGTTGTTGAAGGTCGCGGTCGCACGCGTGTTGGCGATCAAGTTATAGAATGGGGACCTAAAGACGTTTTCGTCGTTCCGTCCTGGTGGAATGTTGTGCATGACGTTGATGATGAAGCTGTCATCTTCTCCTTCTCCGACCGACCCGTGCAAGAAAAATTGGGCCTGTGGCGCGAGCGCCGTGGCCCTAGCAACAGTGGAATTTGAAACATGAAGTACTTGTTTGACCCCCCACACGTTAGAGCGATTGCAGTTCAAGGTGAAACAGCACTCTTCCCTATCAACCGGATTTTCTGTGTGGGCCGTAACTATGCTGACCATGCCAAGGAAATGGGCGTTGAAGTAGATCGCGAAGCACCGTTCTATTTCACCAAAACACCTTCCGCGCTCGCAGCCTCTGGACAAACTCTGCCCTATCCACCGGGCACCAAAAACTTCCACTACGAAATGGAATTGGTGATTGCCATCGGTACGCCCGCATTCAAAATGGCCAAAGAAAACGCCTTGGGTGCCGTCTATGGTTTTGCCTGCGGCCTCGACATGACGCGCCGTGACTTGCAGCTGGAAGCACGCGCCAAGCAGAGACCATGGGACCTCGGCAAAGACGTTGAGCAATCTGCCGTTGTCGCAACGATCACGCATGCCAAGGACTTCCGCGTTGCAGATCAAAAAATCTCACTCGCCGTAAATGGTACGACAAAGCAAGATGCAAAGCTCAGCGATCTCGTCTGGTCGGTTGAAGAGCTGGTCAGTCATCTCTCGCATTATTACCACCTGGTGCCGGGCGATCTTATTTTCACAGGAACACCAGCGGGTGTCGGCCCCGTTATCGCTGGAGATAAAATTGAAGGAACGATTGCGGATCTGACACCGGTTACACTGACGATTGGAGCGGCGGAGTAGATGCAAAAATCTGGTTTTGTGCTGCATGGTTTTTGGCGGTCTTCGACGTCGTTTCGGGTTCGCGTGGCACTCAATCTCAAGGGCATCGACTACGTTCAAAAAACCTATCGCTTGCGCGAAGGCGACCAGCGCCAGCCAGACTATCTCACTATCAACCCGCAAGGCCTGGTGCCGTCACTCATCACGCCTGATGGATTGGTCCTCACACAGTCTCTCGCCATCATGGAGTGGTTGGATGAGACATTTCCAGATCCCTCCCTCTTGCCGGCCGACGCAAATGGTCGCGCACGGGTGCGGGCGCTTGCCCAGGCCGTGGCCCTCGACATTCACCCCATCAACAATCTTCGTGTGTTGTTTCATCTTCGCGACAGGTTTGCAGCCGATGAGAAAGCGCAAGCGGATTGGTTCCGCCACTGGGCATCATCAACGCTCGGAGCCATGGAGCAAAGTCTCGCTTCGTCATCAGCAACTGGCACGTTTTGCCATGGTGACACCGTCAGCCTCGCTGACATCTGCCTCGTTGGGCAGAGTGTGAATAACAAGCGCTTCGAGGTGGATGAGAGCCAATGGCCAACCATCAGCCGCATTGTGGCATCGTGTTTAAAATTGCCAGCCTTTCAAGCCGCCATGCCTGCAAAACAGCCGGACGCGATTGCATGATCGCAACGCGTCAACTGATTGGCAAATTCAGCAACTGTCGGGCCTCTTGCCAAGTCGCAACTGGCCGTTCGTATTTCTCGCACAAGTCGGTTACACGTTTAACCAAAGCTGCATTCGACGGTGCTAAAGTATTCTTGTCAAGGCGCACATTGTCTTCCATGCCTGTGCGGGTGTGGCCGCCTTTGGCAATGGCCCATTCGTTGATGATGATCTGTGCCGAACCAATGCCCGCAGCGCACCACAGTGCATCCGGCGACAAACGATTGAGAGTCTCAATATAAAAGTCCAAAACACGTTCATCGGCTGGCATCGCATTTTTAACGCCCATGACAAACTGCACGTAAAGCGGCCCTTCAAGACGACCATCCCTCTGCATTGCGCAGGCCTGAATGATATGTGACAAGTCGAAAGCCTCGACTTCTGGCTTTACAGTGTAGGTGAGCATTTCCGATGCAAGCCAATCCACCAAATCGGGTGGGTTTTCATAAACACGTGTCGGAAAATTGTTGGACCCAACCGAAAGTGAAGCCATATCGGGCTTCAAAGGCAGCATGCCGCCGCGCGTCTTGCCAGCACCTGAACGGCCGCCCGTCGAAAGCTGCACAATCATCCCGGGGCAATGTTTTTCGATACCCTCTTTGAGACGGGAGAAGCGTTCCGGATCAGATGTTGGCTTTCCTTCATCATCACGCACGTGAGCATGCACGATACTTGCTCCCGCTTCGAATGACGCCTGCGTACTTTCAATTTGCTCGGCGATTGTAATGGGAACCGCCGCGTTGCTTTCCTTCGTCGGGAGGGAGCCTGTGATGGCAACGCAGATAATGCATGGGATTGTCATAATATAAGGTGCTCAATTGTCATCCAGATTAACATGCAAGGTCATTGGGAAAAGCCTGAAACCCAACCAGTCTTTTATGAAGCCCAAAATGCTTCCCGGCGCAAGCCACATCACAAGAAGCGACCGTTGCGGACCGCATCCTGATTTGCAAGTGCAACTATTGATCGAAGTCGCAATACAATTCCGCTTATGCCGAAAACTCTTCGCTTTCGGAATGGTCTTGACGTCTCGAAATAAATTCTGATCGTTTGGTTTTTTAGCCCAGCAGCGTCATTTCATGATTGACTGGACAATCCTTGACCTGCGAATTCTCAATGATGCCGAGTTCCAGTCCCTTGGCAC
>CAXTLE010000047.1:0-3052 GCA_964244855.1 uncultured Aestuariivirga sp.
GCATTGAGCCTGATATGCGTGAAGCGGCGAAAGTTGCGGCACGTCGTTCTGGCATGACGCTTGGGGAATGGCTGAACAACAAGATCCTTGAGACCGCTGATGATATTCCAGACACGCGGCCTGATCCTTACGCGCGTTCATCGCAAGCCCCTACTCATGCACTGGAACGCACGGCCAGCCGGTTGGAAGATATCGCCGAACAACTCTCACGCTTGTCACGCCGTGATTCCGAAACAGCACAACGCGTTGCAGCTCCCATCGAACAGCGCCTCGCACCGGACAACGAAGCGCTGCATAAAATTTTGAACCGCGTTGACAGTAACGAACGCCAGACGGTTGAAGCCTTCACGGCTGTGAATGACCGCTTGTCCGTGCTTGGCCGTCAGATTACACAAGCCAGCAAGCGCGAAGCGCGTCCTGAAGAAAGCCCTGGATACATCGCGCTTGAAAAAGCTGTGCGCAATATCGTTGAACATATGGAAAGCTCAGAAAAGCGCACGCGGGATAACTTCAAGTCTCTACATGACCGCATGGCTTCACTGTCGCAAAAAGCGTCCACAGCGCCACAGGATTCCGTCAGCAAGCAGGCTCCGGCTTTCACGCAGCTCGAATCCCGTTTGGCGGATTTGGCGCAACGTGTGGAACGCAATGAAAGCAGCCCATCGCGCAATACCCTGCCTGATCTGTTAAAAACCGAGCTGACGGAACTGGCTAACCGCATTGATACCGTGCGTGAAACGGCTGAAAACCTGGCCACACGTGCGCAGACACAAGCTGTGCAAACCTCGCAGCAGGAACTCCGCGCCATTGAAGGCCGCATCGTTGGTCTGGTAAAAGAGGCGCAAGCATCACTTTCAGGTTCCGGTGCTGGCCCCGCCGAAATGCAGCGTCTGCGCGGTGAAGTTGAACGCGTGAACGCCCGTATTGATGAAGCGCATGCCGCGCAAGCCAATGGCGGCGATGTGATGGCGCTTCGTGCCGCAGTCGAACAACTCTCAACCCGTGTGGCGCAAGGGCCTGACATGCGCCCGCTGGCGGATATGGACCGCCGCATTCTCGACATTACCCAGCGCATGGAACAGCAGCGCAATTCGCCACAGGTGAGCGAACTCGAACGCCGCATGGCGGAGCTTGACTACAAGCTCACAGAAGCCGTTGCGGATCGCAGTGGTGCGCATGGCCAAGAGATAGAAGAACGCCTGAACGATATCGCTACACGTGTTGGACGCACGGAAGCACAATTGGGTTCACTCGAAACCATTGAACGTGCCGTCAACCAGCTGTTTGACAGCATGGAGCAACAGCGAAACTGGACGCAGGAAGTGGCTGACAATGCTGCTAACCGTGTGGCCCAGCAAGTGATGTCGTCAGTGCCTGCACCGATTTCTCTTTCGGCTGCGCCAGAAATTCAGGCCTTGCATGACGGTCTGCAAGCCGTTCGCCAAGCCTCGGAACATGCTGAGGGTCGAAATCAGGAAACACTTGAAGCTGTTCACGAAACGCTGGAGCAGATCGTTACAAAACTGGCTGAACTTGAAACAGCTGCGATTGGCCAGCGCGTAGCGCAAGCAGTGTCGGCACCTATAGCTCAACCTGCTACACCTGAGCCCATGGGTTTTGCCGAAACCGCTGGACCCGCGCAAGATTGGTCACAACCTGTTGAGGCTGTTGTCGTAGACAATAATCCCTTCGCAGAATTGACCACGCCAGCTGTTGACCCGCTGCAAACGCAGCCTGAAGCCCCGGTAGCTAATCCGTTTGATATGGTCATGCAGCAGCGCGGCCTTGGTGCAACACTGCAGGAGAAAACACCCGGTGGGGCCGATGACTTTATCGCTGCTGCACGCCGTGCCGCACAAGCTTCCGTGCAGCCCAAAAGCGTGTTGACGGGCCTGTCCCCCGGTGCAGCGCGTGCCAGTGAACAAGCGTCGAAGAAATTGCTCGGTGGCTTTCTGAAAGGCCGCAAAAAAACCTCGAAGGAAGCGACATCTGCCAGTCCGATGACAGGCGAATTGAAGCTTCCGCCTGGTTTGAAGCCTGCCAATAACAACGAGAACCGCAAGCGCAAATATATAATCATGGGCATTGCGCTGCTCGCTGCGGTTTCGGTGTTCACGTTCAACATGTTGGGTCAGGCCAAGAAAGCTGCCGCACCAGCCCAGCCTGCAGCCATTGAACAACAACTGGCACCCGAAGCACCTGCCGCACCCGTAGTCCAACCCGAAGCTGTGACCCCGGCTCCGGATGCTGCGAAAGCCAAGCCGCCACAACCAAAGCCCGCCGAAATTCAGGGCATGTTGATGCCTGAGGGTTCTGACCCCTTGCTGACAGGTGCACTGTCGGAACCATCTGCTGACGCCTTGTCTTCGATTGTTTCGGGCAAGGTTTCTGCTGAGGATGAAGGCATGGCACCTGCCGCCACGGGATCGCTGCAATTGCGCGAAGCCGCCGCTATGGGCAATGCGGATGCGCAGTTCGTTATTGCCACGCGATATCTCAATGGCGAGAACGGTGTGAAGCAGGATTTCGCCAAGGCTGCCTATTGGTATGGAAAATCAGCGGCTGCCGGAAATGCACCGGGTCAATATCGCTTGGGCACTTTGTATGAACGCGGCAAGGGTGTGGCGCGCGACATGAACGCTGCTTTGGGCTGGTATGAACGCTCAGCTTCGCTCGGCAATATCAAAGCCATGCACAATGCGGCTGTACTGTCGGCCAGCAGTGACCAGAAAAAGCCAGACTATGCCCGCGCCTTCAAGTGGTTCTCGCTTGGTGCAGCACATGGATTGAAGGACAGCCAGTTTAATCTTGCTGTATTATTGGAACGCGGCCTTGGCACCAAGGCCAATGCGCAGGAAGCGCTGTTCTGGTATTCGATTGCCGCCAAGCAAAACGATGCTGATGCCAACAAGCGGGCGGGTGTATTGGCAAAAACCCTATCCACCGCAGAACTTCAAAGCACCGAAGAACGCTTGCGCAGCTGGACCCCTGCAGCGGCCCCGGACACGGCAAACATCGTCGCCGTTACGGACCCTGCGTGGAAAGCGGATTC
>CAXTLE010000047.1:3152-14274 GCA_964244855.1 uncultured Aestuariivirga sp.
CCCCAAACATCATTTCATCGACACAGGTGCCGCCCAACGTGTTATGGGATTTTGGATCATGGTTGCCGGCAATCCAGATGGTTTCGACAGCGCTAGTGATGCTGCGCAAGCGGTCTGCATCTGATTCACGCACCACTTCATGGGCCACGGAATCGTGAAAACTATCGCCCAACAAGATCAAGCGTTTTGCGCACGTATTGGCCAACACCTTTTCCAGCATGGCCAACGTGGCGAGCGTGTCATAAGGCGGCACATGAAGCCCACGACGGGCGAGACTTGCACCCTGCTCCAGATGCAAATCAGCTATGAGCAGGAGTTGTTCTTCAACACAGTATAGTGCGCCCGACATATCCGGCTTAAAGGTGAGGCCACCCAGTGAAATCGTGTGCTGTTCAGACAAGCCGGATTGCCTCTCGAATGAGATCGTCCGCTGCTTCGGCGAGAAGGGCATCATGGGCTTCGCCGCTAACTGATTCGCGTCCAATATCCAACATCACGGGAACCGCGAGGGGTGATACGCGGTCCAGCGGCTGATGCAGAATATGGTTCTTGATGCGCTTCAACATGGCACCCAAGCGGTGCACGTCGATCAAACCCTCCGCTGCATCATCCCATGCAGCACGTAGCAAAATGTGATCGGGTTGATGGGTGCAAAGGGCGTCGTAGATCAAGTCCGTGTTCACAGTGACTTGCCGTGCCGTACGTTCCTTGCCGGGCATGCGTTTTTCGATAAGACCTGCGATGAGAGCCACATTGCGGAAAGTGCGTTTCATCAGGTTCGATTCCGCGAGCCATGCTTCAAGGTCATCGCCCAACATGTCTTCGTCGAAGAGTTTTCCCAGTGACAACCGACCCGTTGCAATCATGTGGGAGATATCGCTCACGCACCAAATGGCAAGAGAATATTCCGAGGCGACGAAGCCCAAGGGCTTTGCTCCCCATCGTTCAAGGCGGCGCGTCAGCAACATGCCGAGGGTTTGCTGTGCAAGTCGGCCTTCGAATGGATAGCAGACGAGATAGTGTTTTTCAGCGCGCGGGAATGTCTCCACAAGCATTTGATCGGCGCGTGGCAACACCGATGCAAAACGTTGCGTTGCCAACCAGTCACGCACTTGCAATGGCAGGTTTTTCCAGCGCTCCGGCGACGCCAGAATTTCGCGGACGCGTTGCGCCAGATAAGTCGAGAGCGGAAACTTGCCACCTTGGTAGCTTGGTATTTTCGGGTCTGCTCTTGGTGCCCTTGTCACCAGCCCGCCGAACTCATCCATGCCCTCAAAGCGCAACACCTGACCTGCAAATAAAAACGTATCGCCCACTGTCAATTGGCTGAGGAACCACTCCTCCACTTCGCCCAGTGAAAAACCACCGGTGACAACGCGTTTGCTGCCGACGCGGCGCACTTTCGCCAACCGCACTTTGACAAGTCCTTCGTCCACAATGGTGCCGATGTTCATGCGCCAATCCTGTGCGATGCGCGGATGAGCGATGCGCCACATGTCGTCGGCTTGCAGTTTTAACTTCGCATAACGCGCATAGGATTTGAGTGCGTAGCCACCGGTAGCGCAGTAATCCAAGACTTGATCAAAAATGTCTCGAGACAAATTTCGAAAAGTGAATGCCGCGGTAACTTCGGCATAAAGTGCATCGGCAGAAAACGACCCGGAACAAGCACAGCCCATAATGTGTTGGGCGAGGCAATCCAGTTTCAATACGGCGGGATATTGCGTGTCTTGCGCATTTTCGCGTGCCGCCTCCACCGCTGCTTCACATTCAAGAACTTCAAAGCGATTGGAGGGCACCAGTATTGCATTGCTTGATTCATCCAGACGATGATTGGCCCGTCCAATGCGTTGCAACAGGCGGCTCGAACCTTTTGGAGCACCAATGTGAAGGACCAAATCCACATTGCCCCAGTCGATGCCCAGATCGAGTGTTGATGTGCACACCACTGCCCGCAATTTGTTGTCAGCCATGGCCTGTTCAACTTTGCGGCGTTGGGTCACATCGAGCGAACCGTGGTGCAAGGCAATTGGCAAATGATCTTCATTCGCCGTCCACAATTCCTGGAACATCATCTCGGCTTGTGCGCGCGTATTGACAAACACGAGAGCCATACGGACCTTCAGGATTTCGGCATAAACGTCTTTCACAGCATAGCGCGTCATGTGCCCTGACCACGGCACTCGCTCATCTGACTCCATGACGTGTATGGTTGGTGGTGCACCGGGTTTGCCGATGACCAATGGCACGGGCGGTGTTCCCGTTGGCGCGAGCCACGCACATAGAGCTTCCGGGTCCGCCACAGTTGCAGATAGCCCCACCAGTCTCACTAAGGGTGCCAAGGCCTGAACCCGCGTCAAGGCCAGCGACAACAATACGCCACGCTTGTTCGTCACCAGCGAATGCAACTCATCGATGATAATGCATTTCAAACTGCGGAGCAGATGTGCCGCTGCAGGGTCTGCCATCATCAGCGTCACTTGTTCCGGCGTGGTGATGAGAACATCAGGCGGATGGGTGCGGATGCGTTTCCGCTTTGAAACGGGCGTATCACCCGTGCGGGTTTCAATGGTGACGGGAATATCCATTTCCATCACTGGTTTTTCCAGATTGCGGGCAATGTCGACGGCGAGTGCTTTCAAAGGCGAAATGTAAAGCGTGTGAATGCCGTCACTTGCATGGGGTTCTGCGAGTTCGTTCAACGTGGCGAGAAACCCCGCCAAGGTTTTGCCGCCGCCCGTGGGAGCAATGAGCAAGGCGCTTTGCCCAGCAGCACCCAAGTCAAGCATGGCCAATTGGTGCGCGCGCGGCGCCCATCCTCGCGCTTCAAACCAGCTGCCAATCTTGTGGTGCAAATCAACCATGTCAGAGTGGACCTTGACGGGTTCAGAACAAACGCGCAACGGGAGACATGACCGCACTCTCGCAACAGCCTGTAAACCACACAACTTTCCTGCGTATTGCCATTCCGATCATGCTGTCCAATGTATCGGAACCCTTGATCGGCGTGGTCAATACCGCCGTTGTGGGGCAGTTGCCGGGTGCGCATTTGATTGGTGGTGTGGCCGTTGGGTCGCTGATTTTCTCGTTCCTGTTCTGGGGCTTCGGGTTTTTGCGGCTTTCCACCAGCGGATTGTCAGCGCAAGCGACAGGCGCGGGTGATGCGCGCGACGTGGGTGCCATCGTCTGGCGCAGCCTGCTGCTAGCGGTCACCGTCGGCCTTGCATTGATTGTGCTGTCGCCGATACTCAAACCACTGGCGATTTCGCTCATGGGCGGTTCGCAAGATGTGCAAACCGCGGCGACGACCTATTTCAGTTATCGCATCTGGGCAGCGCCTGCCGCACTTGCGAATTTCACCATTCTTGGCTGGTTCATCGGACAAGGTCGTACCAAGGTCGCCTTCGTCACACAGCTTGCCCTCAACGTGACCAATATGGTGTTGAGCGCTTTGTTTGTGCTGCATTTCAATATGGGTATCGCAGGCGTTGGTCTGGCGGTGTTGATTGCAGAATACGCAGCGGTTGGTCTGGGGCTGATCATGGTGCTGTCGCGGTTGCGGGAATTGAAACAACCCTTCGACCGCGCGCTTGTGCTCGACGGCGCAAAAATCACATCACTCATCACCGCCAATGCCGACATGATGATCCGCACGGTGTGCCTGCTGTTTGCCTTTGCATGGTTCACCTCGCGCGGCGCCCGCAACGGCGACACAGCGGTGGCGGCCAATGCGGTGCTGCTGCACATGTTTGAAATCGCGGCCTATCTGATCGACGGCTTCGCCTATGCTGCAGAAGCCTTGGTGGGACAGGCCATCGGTGCGAAAGACCGTGCACGCTATGGCCTGGCGATTACACTTTCGACAGGCTATGTGATGGCCTTTGGGGCGCTGGCATCAGTGTTGATCTGGTTGTTTGGCCCTTACTTCATAAACGTGATGACGGTGAATGAAGACGTCCGAACATTCGCCAACCAATATTTATTCTGGGCCGCCATCACGCCATTTCTGGGAGCCGCCTGTTTTCTCTATGACGGCATCTTCACCGGAGCCATGGCGACGCGTGATATGCGCAACATGATGGTGCTGTCTCTCGCGGCTTACATGCTGGCGTGGTTTGTGTTGGAGCCACGATATGGCAATCATGGATTATGGGCAGCGCTGAGCGTATTCTTCATTGCACGGAGTGTGAGTTTTGCAGCGCGGTTGACCGCGATCAAGTCAAGGGTGTTTGCTCACGCCCCCTGAAACCGCGCAATCGCTGAACGCTCCAACGCTGCCGTTACCAGTTTATCCAGACCCAGCGCATCACGCAAAATGGCCAAGAACCGTAACTCCTCTTTGCCCACAGCCAAATCAATCGCCGCCACTTCAACTGCAATGGCATAAGCGGTTTCGCGCAACCGAGGTGGTAGTTGATCGCTCACCAGATCCAGCACGGTTTCCATGCCTTCACTTAGCTGCAACATGTCGCCCGCTTACTGCGCCACCGTGGCAAGGCGCGTTCGGTCAAAGTGTTTGAACACCGGCAAGGTGCGCACGAGAATATCAATCTCCGCCAGTTCCTCCGGTTTGATGACGCCTTCGACGCCGGACATCATCACCATCACATAGATGAGCGCCTGTTCATTGCTGATGGTACCGGACATTAGGAACTCCTGTTTGATTTGACCGCAGTATTGCAGAAGCCACCCACCACCTCAATCGCTTCGACAAGTCCCATGCGTTCAATTGCAACACCTTCCGGAAACGCCGTTGAGAAGCGTGAGGCCAGACGCGAGTCGAGAACGACGAAGCATCCCTTGTCGGTTTCAGAGCGGATCAGGCGGCCGAAGGCTTGGCGCAGCCTCAAGCGCACTGTCATATCGACATAGGTGTTGCCACCGAAAGCTTCTTTGCGGGCTTTTTCTAAAATGCTTGGCGTGGACCACGGCACGCGGTCCATCACAATCAAGCGCAGAGAATCGCCCGGTACATCAACACCATCGCGTACGGCGTCGGTTCCCAACAGACAGGCATCGTGTTCGGCGCGAAAAAGATCAACAAGTGTTGAGGTATCCATCGGGTCCACATGTTGTGCATAAAGTGGCAAGCCGCGTTCGCTCAAAGGCTGGGCGATGCGTTTGTGCACGGCGCGTAATCTGGAAATGGCGGTGAATAATCCCAGTGCGCCGCCAGCCGATGCGAAGAACAATTCGCGATAGGCCGCCGCCAGTTGGTCCATGCTGTCACGTGACACGTCGTTCACCACAATCACCCGGGCCTGACGCGGATAATCAAAAGGCGAGTCAAAATGCTGGCGCTTCACGGGGTATGGCAAATGCACAGCACCCGTTCGCATTTCCGCATTCTCCCAATCATCAGGCACATTGGGTGGGCGGTCTTTCAACGTGGCCGATGTGATGATCACGCCATCAGCAGGCCGCAACACGGCAAGCGCCAGCGGTTCCGTGGGGTCGAGCCAATGCGAATGCAGGCCCACATCAATCTGCCATTGGCCTTGCTGCTCCACCGAGAACCATTCCACCATCAACACATTGGGCGGACCGTTCAGGCGTTGCAACATCGAGAGCCAGCCACCCAACATCAACTCACCCCGCCTGCGCAAAGACCGTGACATGGCTTCGATACGACCGCGTTCGTGCGTTGATAATTCCGCTGCTTCATCATCGAGTTTGGCCGCCAGCGCCTTGGCCAGCCGCTCCATGGGCCGCTTCAGGTTTTCGAGCGCCTTAGTGAGCTCAAGCGCTGCATCACCCAAGCCGTCGATCAAGGGCAAGCACGCCGTTTCCAAGGCAAAGCCTGATTCACTTTCATCGCGCGCCACCACTTGTTGTCTGACAAGCGTGAAGAACTGTTCCGCCACACCTTCCGGTTTGCCATCGTGGATGCGGCGCATGTAGCCCGCCGTTGGCAGAACACGCGCCGCCCGCACTACCTCGTCCAACATGGCGCTGGTGCCATCATCATCGCTGACGAGGTCGCCCAAACGATCCGCCAAACCCCGGCCTCGACGGCGCTCGGTTTCCGGTCCCCGCAACCAGCGGCGCAGCTCTGCTGCTTCCTGCGCTGACAAGTGCGAAGAGAACGCGCCATCCGCCGCATCAAATAGATGATGGCCTTCGTCAAATACAATGCGCTTCAAGCCGCCGGGTGCTGCTTCTTCCTCATCGGTTACCGCCTGCCCCAGCGCGAAATCCACGGCAGCCTGATGCATGACCAGCGCATGATTGGCGATGACCAGTGACGCATTGCGGGCGGCACGCTGGTTCTTCTCAATGAAGCAGCGTTTGTAATGGGCACAGGCGACATAGATGCATTCACCGCGCCGATCCGTGAGACCTAGGGATTGTGGAGTTGGATGTTTTACATCGCCTTCAAAACCCGACTCCGGAAACAGTCCGTAAATCCACGACGGAAAATCACCGCCCACCAGATCGCCATCGCGGGTCGCCCTGGCCCAGCGTGCCAGCAATACGGCGAGCAGCACACCGCGTGGTCCCTGCGCCTGCAGACGGCCAAAACTTTCCTGCATGTTGAGCAGGCATAGATAATTTTCGCGGCCTTTACGGATAACAATTTTGCCTGCCCGTTCCTCCGGGTTCGGCAAGAGGCGCATGGTTTCCTGATCAAGCTGGCGCTGCAGGTTTTTGGTGTAGGTCGAAAGCCAGACGGGCCGCTTGTTCTTTTGCGCCCAGACCCAGGCGGGAGAGAGATAGCCCAGGGTTTTGCCCAAACCAGTTCCGGCTTCCGCCAGCAGAATATTGTTGAAGGCGGGAGATTGGCGCGCGGCAAAGCCATGGATCGCCGTTGTCACATAGTCTCGCTGTTGCGGGCGCGCTTCAGACTCAGCCCCCAAAGCATCTCGCAACACGGCCAAAGCTTCCGCAGGCAAAACCTCCTGGTGATCGCCTTTGGCAGGCGGCCCCACATCTTCCCATTCGTCCAGTCGGTCCCAAATGTTGAGCCCCGTTGCAAAAGTGCCAACATCGAGTTTGGGATTGGCTTTGAGCAAGGCCTTCATCACATAGGGTGCCCAGGGCCAATTGACCCGGGCGAGAAAGGTTGCCTGCTCCGCCGTTTCGCGGATCAAAGCCTGCTTGGGGTTTTCGAGGCGAAGCAACAAGGCTTCGGCCACAGCACGCAGCGCCTGCGCATCATCAACCGCATCAAGGCGCAAAAGCCGCGCTAGACCTTTTGGCGTCGGCACGGCTGATTGCGCGGGGCAGACAAAAGCAAACAATTCCGCCACATCAAGATGTCTTGGGTCCAAGGCCGAACGGCCGAGATCAGCCTTGGCATCTGCCGCCTGTGCAAGCCGGGCCACCAGAAACCCGGCGTGACACAGCAAATGCGCTGCCCCCGTCAAAGCCGCAAGCGCAGGTTTGGGCGCGAGCACCACCCCATCAAGAGCGGCACCCCGGCCATGGGCAATTGCGATGGGCACGTTCATCAACACGTCATCCCTTTGCCTGATTCTGGCGTAAGATCAAAACGTCACAACTTGCGAGGACTGGATCATGGATCAGAAAATCATCACCTTGTTTGACACCTATACCCATGGCGGCATGAACCGGCGGGCGTTTCTCGACAAGCTCACCCTGCTGGTGGGTTCGACAGCAGCAGCCACAGGCTTGCTGCCTGTGCTTGAAAACAATTACGCGCAGGCCGCCATGGTGCCCGAAGATGATCCGCGTCTGGTGATCAACGACGTTGAAATTGCCCCCGGAATTAAAGGCCTGTTCGTCGTTCCAAGAGAAGCAACAGGACCCTTGCCAGCGGTTTTGGTCATTCATGAAAACCGCGGCCTCAATCCTCATATCAGAGACATCACCCGGCGCGTTGCACTTGAAGGCTTCGTTGCCTTTGGTGCTGACTATTTGGCCCCACAAGGGGGCACGCCAACCGACGAAGAAAAAGGCAAGGACATGATCGGTCTGATCAAGCCCGAAGATCAAGTGGCCTATTCGCAAGCAGCCCTAAAAGCCCTCATTGGCCATCGCCAAAGCAATGGTAAAGCGGGGGCCATGGGCTTCTGCTGGGGTGGTGGTGCCGTGAATACGCTTGCTGTTGCTGATCCAACATTGAGCGCTGGCGTGGCCTATTACGGTCGCCAGCCCGCTGCGGTAGATGTTCCGAAAATCAAGGCCCCCTTGATGTTGCACTATGCATCCCTTGATGAGCGCATCAATGCTGGCGTTGCTGACTTTGAAACTGCCCTCAAAGCCAATAACAAGACGTTCGAACTCTTCATGTATGAAGGCGCAAACCACGCCTTCAATAACGACACCAATGCGGCGAGGTACAACAAGGAAGCCGCTGATTTGGCTTGGGGCCGCACTGTGGCGTTCTTGAAGAAATATGCGGGGGGAACGGCTTAGGTTCCACCCGCTTTTCTAGTCTTGTTTCACTTCGGTGCGTGCAGCACGCTTTGCATCCTTGCGCTTGCGCCAGGGTGCATCGGCCTGCCAGTCTCCGGCCATGATGGTGCCGAAGGGTATGACCTCGTCCACCACCTCGGCCAGTTTGTAGCTTTCGATCTGGCGGCGCACGCTCTGCGCATTCTTGTATGCGCTCGGCAGTTCCGACACGTCGACAACGCCCGAGAAGAAGCGGGCATCGAGGCCTTTGGTTTCCTCGGCGAACACATCAGCCACCGCACGCCCGCCAAGATTGGCGATATGCTTGGTGCGCGAGAAGTTACGCCCCGCACCATGGGGCGAGAAGCCTAGGCCATGTTCAGCGTTGGATCCACGCACGATCAAAATCGGTTCCGCCATGTTGAGCGGAATGATTGTGAGATCGGTGGCGTCATCCGCCCAGCCATCGAATGCCGGAGTGGCTCCCTTGCCGTGGTAGAACAGCCCATCGGATTTCCGGAACACGAAGTTATGTTCGTTCCAGAAACGATCGGCCACCTTTCCACCAGCCACTTCCGCTGCCAGATCATGGATGCGGTAGTGGTTAGCCTTGGTCCACAGGCGCACGGCCTGCAAGGCATCCCAGTAACGCTCACCATCAGCAGTATCAGCCTTGATCCAGGCGTTCTGCGCCAGGGTTTCCGGAGACACGTCACGGCGATGCTGCTCCGCCAGCTTCATGCCCTTGTCGTAAAGGCGAGCACCCGGACCACGCGAACCATGATGTGTCACCAACACGGTTTCACCTGAGGACTTCATCGTACCGACATAGGCAAAATGGTTGCCGTCGCCCTGGGTGGCAAAGTGATCGCGCATGCCGCTCAGGCCATCACGCAACAGCGGGTTAGATTCAAAGCGCTTAATCACCTCATCGGGCGGCATCTGCTGCTTGCCACGCTCGCGGCCACCGGGGCCGAAATGCGTGACGGAATGCACGGCATCCAAAAGAGCCTTCGGTTCCACACCCGGAAACACCGAGATTGCCATGGAGCAACAAATATCAGCCGAGTGCATGCCGGGGTGAATACCTTCCGACGCCACAACACCACCCACAGGAATTGTTCCCAATGGACCAGCAGGGCAGGCATCAGGCATCACAGCGCCAGACTTGATCACGGGCGTGCGCATCAGCACATCCATGGTTGCCCTTACCTTGTCGACGTTTTCGCGCTCGTCATCATGCTCGATGTCAATGTTCATGAAGAATGGCGTCTCACCATGCGGCTTCAAAGCAATTATCGGGCCGGGCACAAAGGGCTTCACAGCCGCCATGCCATCTTCCCATGATCCCCCTTCACGCAACACAGCATTGGCTGCATCCATGGCCAGGCGAAACCAGTTGCCCTGCTTGTAACCTGCATTGATCAAATCCTGACCGCTGACCACCTGTTTGTTCATATCCATCATCGTGTCCTTTCCACTGTGCCGGACGGGGAATAGGCCCCGCCCGGCTGGTCTTTTTCGGGCAGGCCAAATTGCCAACCCAGTTTGCTCACTCTTCGTTTGCATAAGACAGACTGCATCGGGCGTGCCAGTTCAGGCGATCGGTCGAAAATAATCGAAACACCAAAATAACATATTGTTTTATCACGGTATTAATTTCAGAATTTTATTGATCCCCCATTCCGTGTTCAATGCACCAACCCTCAATTGCTATCTATAAGTATATGAGTTATACAATTAAATAATGAAAAAGCGCGTTGTCATAGGCTTTGTCGGCACCCGGCTTGATGCCGGGCCAAGCGCTGCGCGTTGGAAAAAGTGGCGACCCACGGTGGCGCTGACTCAAGAAAAAGACTTCTTCATCGACAGACTGATTTTGATCCACGACAAACAGTCGCGAGAACTCACTGAACTCCTGATCGAGGACATTGCCGAGGTTTCGCCCGGCACCAGCGTTGAGCCCCATGTGCTGAACCTGCGCGACCCCTGGGACTTTGGTGAGGTCTACGGCAAGATGCGCGACTTCGCCCGGGCGCTTGTTTTTGATCCAGATACGGAGGATTATTTCATCAACATCACCACGGGCACCCATGTGGTGCAAATTTGTTGGTTCTTGTTGGCGGAAGCGCGCTTTGTACCAGCGCAAATTCTGCAGCTCTCGCCACCCGCACCGCGCAACAGGGGCAAGAATTATTCAATCATCGATCTCGACCTCTCGAAATATGACGCCATCGCCACACGCTTTGACGAAGAACGCGAGACAGCAACGGCATTCCTGAAGCGCGGTATCGCCACACGAAGCCCGCTGTTCAATGCCATGATTGACCAGATCGAAAACATTGCCATCCGCTCCACCGCACCCATCTTGCTACAAGGGCCAACGGGGGCGGGAAAATCACAATTGGCGCGGCGCATTTTTGAACTCAAGAAATCCCTGCACAAGGTCAAAGGCAATTTCATTGAAGTGAACTGCGCCACCTTGCGTGGCGACCAAGCCATGTCCACACTCTTCGGCCATGTCAAAGGCGCCTTCACCGGGGCTATGGTGGATCGCGCTGGACTGTTGGCGGCGGCGAACAGTGGCGTGTTGTTTCTCGATGAAATTGGCGAACTCGGTGCCGATGAACAAGCCATGTTCCTGCGCGCCATTGAAGACAAAACCTTTTTACGTGTGGGGTCCGACAAGGAAACCTCCGTCACCTTCCAACTCATCGCCGGCACCAACCGGGACTTGACCGAGGCCGTGCGCAAGGGCCGCTTC
>CAXTLE010000048.1:0-14138 GCA_964244855.1 uncultured Aestuariivirga sp.
GCAGCAGGTTCATGGTGGCGGCAGATTGGCGATAGGCCATGATCTGGCGTTCAGGGTCCGGTTCCCGGCCTGCCAGAGTGGCGACTGAATCATTGACGATGTCGCCACGGTAAATCGGGTATTCCACGCCATCGATCATTTCAGTTGGCGAAGAACGGGGCTTGGCGAATTGTCCGGCGATGCGGCCGATTTTGACCACGGGTTGGCCGCCGCCGAAGGTGAGCACGACTGCCATTTGCAGGAAGACGCGGAAGAAATCGCGGATGTTGTCGGCGGAATGTTCAGCGAAACTTTCGGCGCAATCGCCGCCTTGCAACAGGAAGCCACGGCCTTCGGCCACGCGGGCGAGCTTCTTCTTCAGCTTGCGGGCTTCACCTGCAAACACCAGTGGTGGAAACCCGGCCAGGCGCTTTTCCGTTGCTGCCAAGAAATCGGCGTCTTTATAAGCCGGCATTTGCTGCACGGGCAAAGAACGCCACGTTTCGGGGGACCACTGCTTTTTCATTTCCGTCTCAACTCCAAACAAGAGACCGAGGCTATATCGCAACGCAACAGCAAAGGCGAGTCACCCCTCTTGATCAGTGAAAGGAATAATTAATGGGTTTTTTTTAAAGATGGGCGGGGGGCACCGCCAACCGGATGTTGGAATGATGAGCCATGTTTGATACGAAGCTGTTTTACAATGCCCGTTGGCAGGACCTTTACCAGTTCTTTGCCGCTGGCGAACCGCCTTTGATGTTGAAGCTTCTGGCCATCAACACCCTGTTTTTTGTGATCTATATCATGCGCCGCGCCAAGGGTCGGCAGTCGATGCGCGCCAGTACTGCCTATTTGGTGCAAGGAATTTTGATTGCGACCAACATTTGTCTGATGTTTGCGCCAAATATGCTGCACGTGGAAAAACTGGCGCGGTTTGCGATTTAAATTCCGCGCTGCTTGCGATAGTCGAGAAATGACTCGCGGGCTGACTTGAAGGCGACTTGCCGTTCAACGCTCCAATAACGCAGGTTCTCAATGCGGATCGGGTCATCGGTCACAGCACAGCGCACGAAATCGCCTGACGAAATAACTTCGTATTCATGATCGAGATAGCGCAGCTTGGCTTCGCGCTGATGCGGGAATATCGGGTCGATGCGGTTCATGGGCGCGGCTCATATCGAAATTGACGGATCAAAACAAGGAACCTTGGCTGGAGGTGGCAGCGGCTTTGACCTTGATGTCACCATCGGCAAATTCGATGGCGAGGTTGGCGTTTGGTTTTACATCGGCAGCTGCCCTGACGGGTTTTCCATCCGCGTCCCTCACCACCGCAAAGCCGCGGGCGAGAACAGACTTGTAACTCATGGCTTGCAGCAATTTGGTGGCGGAGGTGAAGCGGTCGCCGCGCCTGATCAACAGTTGGTGCAAGGCACGGTTGGTGCGGGCGGCAAGATCGGGGATACGCCGCTTGTTTTCGGCGAGACGGTTTCGCATGGTGTTCAATGACAATCGGCCGGCGCTGCGGGCGAGAGCAATGCCGTGGCGTTGCAAGTTGCTGCGGAGTGAGGCGGGAAGTCGCGCGCTGGTGCTGTCGAGGCGCTGCCTTGCGATGGCCAACATATCGTCAGGTTTGGGAAGGGCGCGACTGGCGGATTGCAGGCGGAGTTTCCGGTCTTGCAGCACGCGGGTGATGGCGCGGCGCTGGCGGGCGAGAAGTGAGGCGGTTTCAGCGAGGAGATCGGCACGGACGGGAACGGCACGTTCGGCGGCGGCTGTTGGTGTGGGCGCCCGCCAGTCGGCAGCGTGGTCGATCAAGGTGGTGTCGGTTTCGTGGCCGATGGCGGAGATGATGGGGATGTGTGAGGCTGCCACGGCGCGGACGATGGCTTCGTCGTTGAAGGGCCAGAGGTCCTCGAGGGAACCGCCGCCACGGGCGACGATGAGAAGGTCAGGTGGTTGGGCCATGGCGTTGAAGCCGTTGATGGCGGTCACCACTTCGGCGGCTGCAGTTTCACCCTGCACGCGGACGGGCCAGACGATGACGTGGCGCGGGAACCGGTCTTGAAGACGGTGCAGAATATCGCGGATCACGGCTCCTGTGGGTGAGGTGATAATGCCGATTTTCTGTGGCAGATAGGGTAACGGTTTTTTGCGGTCGGTGTCGAAGAGGCCTTCGGCGGCGAGTTTGCGTTTGCGTTCCTCGAGCAGCGCCATCAAGGCACCCACACCTGCGGGTTCGACGTTTTCGACGATGATCTGGTAGCTGGACTTGCCGGGATAGGACGTGAGCTTGCCTGTGGCGATGACTTCCAGGCCCTCCTGCAGCTTTGATCGCATGCGGCTGAAACTGCCACGCCAGATCACGGCGTCGATTTTTGCCCCTTCGTCTTTCAGTGAGAAATAGCAGTGGCCTGAGCTGTGCGGCCCGCGAAAGCCCGAGATTTCACCGCGCACGCGCACATGGCCGAAGCGGTCTTCAATCGACCGCTTTAAGGCATGGGAAATTTCCGTCACCGTGAACTCGTTGAGGTTCGAGGCGGGTTCTTGGATTTCCCCGGTTTCGGGATCGAATGAGAGGTCAGTGGACATGTGAGGTTTTCATTTGATTCTGGACTAGCACATGCGAGAAGGCGCGGCAAAGACAGAGACTGCGGCGCATCCTTCGAGGCTCGCAAGGGCTCGCACCTCAGGATGAGGGGTTTTGGTTGTTGCAAGCGACCCCTCATCCTGAGGTGCATCGCTCTATCGCGATGCCTCGAAGGATGCGCCACAAGTGGAGAAATTGAATGAATGTACTCTTGATCGGTTCCGGCGGGCGCGAGCATGCTTTGGCGTGGAAGCTCAGGCAGAGCCCGATGCTGGACCAGTTTTACTGTGCGCCGGGAAATCCTGGCATTGCAAAACTGGCGACCTGTGTTGAATTGGATGTGACCAAGCATGGTGACGTGATTGGGTTTTGTCAGAAATACTATATCAACTTTGTTGTGGTGGGTCCGGAAGCGCCGTTGGTGGCTGGTCTCGTGAACGACTTGAATGCGGTGGGCATCAAGGTGTTTGGGCCACGCAAATATCCGGCACAGCTTGAGGGGTCGAAGGGATTCACGAAAGATATTTGCCGCGCCTGGAATATTCCAACGGCGGATTATGAGCGCTTCAACGATGAAGCCTCGGCGCTGACCTATCTTGCGAAAACCGGTGCGCCGATTGTGATCAAGGCGGATGGGTTGGCTGCGGGTAAAGGTGTGACCGTTGCGATGTCAGTGGAAGAAGCTGTTGTTGCGGTGAAGGATATTTTTGCAGGACGTTTTGGCGGTGCGTCCTGTGTGATCGAAGAATTTCTGGAGGGCGAGGAAGCCAGTTTGTTTGTGCTGTGTGATGGGATACATATTTTGCCGCTCACCACAGCGCAAGATCACAAGCGGGTTGGGACGGGTGACACGGGGCCGAACACTGGCGGCATGGGGGCTTATTCACCTGCTTCCTGCATGACCAATGCGCTTGTCAGGAAGTCGATTGAGAAAATTGTGAAGCCGACAGTGAAGGCGCTGGCTGATGCGGGACATCCTTACAAAGGGGTTTTGTATGCGGGTTTGATCCTCACCAAAGAGGGTCCGAAGCTGATTGAATATAATGCGCGGTTTGGCGACCCTGAAACCCAGGTGATGCTGATGCGGATGGAGTCGGATTTGATGCCGTTGTTGATCGCTTGCGCTGAGGGCACGTTGAATCAACAGCAGGTGCGGTGGAAAAGTGATGCGGCTTTGACGGTGGTTCTCGCCGCGAAAGGCTATCCGGGTGAATATGAAAAACTGAATCCCATCAATGGTTTGGATGCTGATATTGGTGCAGGGGTTGAAGTGTTCCATGCGGGCACGGCGATGCAGGGTGAGCAACTGGTGTCGAATGGCGGCCGGGTTTTGAATGTGACGGCGATTGGCAGCACGGTGAAGGACGCGCAAGCCGCCGCCTATGCCGCGGTTAACAAAATCGACTACGCGGATGGCTTCTGCCGTCGTGATATTGGCTGGAGAGCAGTGTGATGAAAATCGGTTTGGCACTGGGTGGTGGTGGTGCGCGGGGCATTGCGCATATTGCCATGCTGGAGGTGTTTGACGAGATGGGTTTAAGGCCCGCGATGATTGCAGGCAGCAGCATGGGCGCTTTGGTCGGGGCCTGTTATGCGGGCGGTATGAGCGGCATGGATTTGCGCGAACATGCCAGCAAGTTGCTGTCCAACAAGATCGAGTTTGCCAAATATGTGTTCGGCAATCGCAAGACAAAACTGACGGAACTGATCTCGCTTGGCAGTCTGGTGTCGTTGCATCTCGGTGGAGAAAAACTGGCTGATCTCGCTTTGCCCGATCATCTGCCGAAACTGATTGAAGACATGCCGATCCCGCTCAAGATTATTGCGACTGATTTTGAGTTGATGGAGGAAGTGGTGTTGACGCGTGGTTCGGTCTGCACGGCGGTTGGCGCATCGATTGCCATTCCGGGACTGATCGAGGCACCGCGCATCAATGGCCGGGTGCATGTGGATGGCGGCATTGTGAACCCCGTGCCGTTTGATCATGTGCGGGACGGCATGGATCTCGTCGTTGCCATTGATGTGACGGGCAAGCCCAAGCCACTGGTGAATGGCCGCGCCAGCAATATTGAGCTGGCGGTCGGATCGATACTCATCATGTTCAACCAGTTGGCTGAAACACGCCGGGCGCTTTCGCCACCGGATATTTATATCAAGCCCGCAGTGAATGGTTTTGGTGTGGGGGATTTCTTTCAGGTAAAAGAGATTCTGGATGCGACGATTGCATCGAAAGATAATCTGAAGCGGCTGCTTGAGCGGCAGGTGAATGCCACGCTGATCGGGAGTTAGGGACCTCATCACCCCTTCGGGGAGCTTCTCCAGAGGAGAAGCGACTCGCACCAAGACCTCCCTTAAACTCTGATCATCTCGGGAGATCTACCAACCAGTCGCTTCTCCTCTGGAGAAGCTGCCCGAAGGGCTGATGAGGTCCTTTCTCCGCTTACAAAATATTTTCCATTTCAAACGACGGATTTTACTTCCAGTCCCGTCGTTATCGCATGAAACACTCTCAACCTCACACTTACATCCGCGCCAAGCGAATGCGACGAGAACCCATGGGAACTGAGCGTAAGCTGTGGGGCGCATTGCGTAACAGGCGGCTCGGCGGTTTGAAATTCCATCGTCAAGTTCCCATCGGACCTTTCATCGTGGATTTTATCTGCCATGCGCACGGTGTTGTTGTCGAGGTTGACGGTGCTACACACAGCCAGGACTTTGAAATTGCCCGCGATGAAAAACGTACGCGATTTCTCCAGTCCTTCGGGCTTCTTGTACACCGCGTGTGGGCTTCGGAAATTCACGCGCATTTCAATGATGCTGTCGATGGTATCTATGCAGTGGTGATGGAACAGGCTGAGAAAGAGCGAAAGGATATGAGGTGGTTGCCGGACGGAAAGTAAAGGACCTCATCACCCCTTCGGGGAGCTTCTCCAGAGGAGAAGCGACTGGATGGCAGGCCTCACGAGATGATTATCGTTGAAGGGAGGACTTTCCAGGAGTCGCTTCTCCTCTGGAGAAGCTGCCCGAAGGGCTGATGAGGTCCCTTGATACTATCTCCTGGCATTGAAGAACTCCCGCAGCAGTTGGGCTGCTGCCTCGCCTCCGATACCACCATAAACCTCCGGCGCATGATGACAGGTGCTTTGCGTGAAGAAGCGGGGGCCGTGTTCCACTGCTCCCATCTTTGGGTCATCGGCACCAAAATAAACCCGGCGGATGCGCGCGTGGGAGATGGCTCCGGCGCACATGGCGCAGGGTTCGAGGGTGACGTGGAGATCGCAGTTGGTGAGGCGTTCTGAGTCCAGTTTTGCGGACGCTTCGCGCAGCACCAGCATTTCGGCGTGGGCGGTTGGGTCTTTGAGTTCGAGGGTGCGGTTTCCGGCGCGGGCGAGGATTTCGCCGGTTGCCGAGGCCAGGCATGCGCCTACGGGAACTTCGCCGCGTGTGGCTGCGGCTTTCGCTTCTTCGATGGCGATGGCCATGGCTTGTGGCAGTTTGAATGACATGTCTCGACTATTGCCACTTGCTTTCAGGGAGTGCCAGACTTTACAGAGGCGGCCATGCGCATTGTAGCCGGAAAATTCAAAGGGCGGGAAATTATTGGCCCCACCTCCATTGCCACCCGCCCCACGTCTGACCGGGTGCGGGAGAGTTTGTTCAATATTTTGGCCCACGGGGTTGAGGGTTTCGAGATTGAAGGCGCACGGGTGATGGACCTGTTTGCGGGCACCGGGGCCCTGGGGCTTGAAGCGCTTTCACGCGGTGCGAAGTTTTGCCAGTTTGTGGAAGAGAGTGCGGAAGCGCGCGGGATCATTCGCAAGAATGCGGATGCGTTTGGGGCGATTGGCCAGTGCAAGATCTGGAAGCGGGATGCGACGGATTTAGGGAGTTGCGCGCCGCAGTCGCCGTTCGAGTTGGTGTTTGCTGATCCGCCTTACGGCCAGGGTTTGGGTGAGAAGGCTTTGCGGGCGCTGGTTGATGGCGCGTGGGTTTCGGCAGGCGGGGTGGTGGTTTTGGAGGAGAGTGACTCGGCGGTTGTTGGCGAGGTGGCGGGTTTGAGGTTGATGGACACCCGGATTTATGGCGCGGCTTGTGTGCGGATTTATCGGAGTGTGTGACTGAAGGCCCCACCCCCGGCCCCTCCCCGCGAAGAGCGGGTAGGGGTGAAGGAAGAATCACCCCTCCCCAATCTTTGGGGAGGGGCCTGGGGTGGGGAGCCACAAGCTCCCTATCTTCCAAACAATCTCTCGATATCCGCCAGCTTCAATTCAATAAACGTTGGCCTGCCGTGATTGCATTGTCCGGCGTTTGGTGTGACTTCCATTTCGCGAAGGAGTGCGTTCATCTCTTCGCTTCGCAACGCGCGGCCTGACCTTATGGAGTGATGACAGGCGAAGGTGGCGAGGACGTGGTTGAGGCGGGCTTCGATGGTGGTGATGGATTCGAGTTCTGATACGTCGTCGGCGATGTCGCGCAACAGGGCGGGTATGTTGCCGTTGCCGAGGGCGGCGGGGACTTCGCGGACCAAGGCTGCACCTTCGCCAAAACTTTCGACGACGAGGCCTGCTTGGTGGAGTAAGTCGGCGACGGATAGAACGTTGGCAAGGGTTGGGCCATCGAGGTCGATGACCTGTGGCACCAATAGCGGCTGGGTGATGACGCCCTGCCCTTCGCGCTCGCGCTTCAGGCGTTCGTAGACAATGCGCTCATGGGCGGCGTGTTGGTCGACGAGGATCATGCCGGTGTCGGTTTGTGCGACGATGTAGTTGCCGTGCAATTGTGCGCGAGCGGTGCCAAGGGGGTGTTGCGGTTCAACCATCACGGCAGATTCGCTGATGGCGGATTGCAACGGCATGTTCATGGCGAGGGCGGCTTGAACGGTTTCGGCGAAATTTCCGGCGCTTTGTGTTTGCTGTGAACGCCATGGTGGTGCAGCGAAGGATTGACTTGTGGCGCGGGTGGCGTTGCTGTCCGCCTTCACGCCCTGCCCTGCAAGTGCGCGGCGGATGGCGGAAACAATCAGTCCACGGACGAAACCGGGATCGCGGAAACGCACTTCGGTTTTGGCAGGGTGGACGTTGACGTCGACACGGTCAGATGCGCAACGGATATAAAGCACCACGGCGGGGAACCGGCCGCGTGGCATGACATCGGCGTATGCACCGCGCAGGGCTCCGGCGATGAGTTTGTCTTTGACGGGACGACCATTGACCACGGCATATTGCAAGGTGCCTTGGGCGCGTTGAAAGGTGGGCAATCCGGCATAGCCTTCGATTGCTATATCGTCAGCGCCACCTGATACCAGCACGGCGTTGTCCATGAAGTCCCGGCCCATGATGCGGGCCACGCGGGCTTCTCTCGATTCTGCTTCGGGCGTGCGCAACCATTCGCGTTCTTCTGTCACGAAGGAAAATCCCACTTCGGGATGGGCCAGCGACAGGCGCCGGATGACGTCCAAAGCTTCAGCGTTTTCGCTGCGGTCGGTTTTGAGAAATTTCAATCTTGCGGGCGTGGCGTAAAATAAATCACGCACTTCGACTTCGGTGCCGCCGTTCAGGCTGGCGGGGGTTACGTCGCCGACATCACCAGCGGCGACTGTGATCGCGTGGGCGGCTTTTGCGCCGCGCGATATTGATGTGATGTTGAGGCGTGCAACGCTGCCGATGGACGGAAGTGCTTCGCCGCGAAAGCCCAGCGTGGAGATGTTGACCAGATCATCATCGGGGATTTTTGAAGTGGCGTGGCGTTCGACTGCGATGAGCAGTTCTTCTGCGGACATGCCAAAGCCATTGTCCGACACACGGATCAGGGCTTTGCCGCCGCCGCGGAATACCACGTCAACTTGCGTGGCTCCGGCATCGACAGCGTTCTCGACCAGTTCCTTGACGGCACTGGCAGGACGTTCCACCACCTCGCCAGCGGCGATGCGGTTGATGGTGCCTTGGGATAATCTGCGGATTCGCATTGTCAGAGTTTATGCGAAAAACTCACTGGTCGTTGAACAATTGTCCGATGTTGCGGATGGTGCCGTAGTTCGGGTTGGTCTTGCGCTTTTCGGCGATGACGGCCTGGCGCAATTCTTCACGCAGCACATTGTCGTTTTTCTTGGTGCCATCCGGTTTCAATTTCGAGATGCCGTATTTTTCATAGACGTCGACAGCGGGTGCACGTGGTGCGGCGGGGACGGAGCCACCATAGAGATTGTCATCGGCAGGCGGTGTTTGGAGGCTGGCGGATTTATAAGTCGGTGCCGGTGCTGGTGCAGTGCCGGGAGCCGCCAGAGACAAATCCGGCGGCATGGCGAGTTGGTTGTTGACTTGAATTTGCGGCTGGGCTGTTGGCGCAGAACCTCCGCCGCCGCCAAGCAATCCGGTGGAACAGCCAGCCAGCGACAGGGCCATTGCGGCAATACTCAGGTTTAGCAGTTTCACAGATAAGCTCCCATAATCCATAACGCCTCTTGCCGCGAGAATGCGGCGAAAACGAGAGGTCAGGTCTTTTTGCCGTCAAAGACTGCATCATAAAGCAGCAGTGCCACGCCTGCAACAATGGCGATGTCGGCAACATTGAAGATGTACCAGTTAAAGGTGCCCCAATGCAGCAGTACGAAATCCGCAACCGCGCCGTGCAGCAGGCGGTCGAGGGCATTGCCAAGGGCGCCACCGATCAACATGCCGTAACTGGCCGCAGCCAAGGGCTTGGTGGCTTTGCGCAGCCAGAAGGCGAGCATGATGGCGATGGCGACACTTAGGGCCACAAGTAGGCCCTGCATGTGAGTGGACAGCAGACCGTAGGACACGCCCGTATTCCAGGCCATGGCGAGGTCCATGAAGGGTGTGATCTGGATGGGTTCACGTTCATCAAGGTTGATGACGCGGAGGATGTAGAGTTTGGAGAGTTGGTCCGCCGCGAAGACGATGGTGGCGATGATGAGGCCGAGGCGGATCATGGGTGGGCTTCGAGTGTGTGGCGAACACCCCCTCCCCCCTGCGGGGTACTCCCCCGGCGAAGACGCCGAGGGAGAAAGAATTCTTTTCTCCCTCGCGCGAAGCGTGGGGGAGTACCCCGCAGGGGGGAGGGGGTGTATAATTTCAGAATGACTTTCACACCGTTTTCCCGAACCGCGTCTGCCATTCCCGAACGGCTTCAGCATCACGTGGCGTGATATCGGGGAATTCCTTGTCAGAACCGATATCCTTCGAAATCTTCCAGGACCTTGCGCATTTCGCACCAGTCGCCTTTGCGAAGTTGACGGTGACGCCTGGGGTTTCGGTTTCGATGACTTCGATGGCGGAGGTGATGCAGATTTCGGCGAAATCGCAATCCTTGAGGGCCGCAGCTTCTGGTGATGCTTTTTGCACATGCACCTTGGGTGCGGCTTCCAGCGATGAACCGATGGTCTTGTTGGCGCGTTCGATTTCGAGTGCCCCGGTGACCACGCTGCGAACGCTTCGAATGGTGTCCCACTTTGCCGCCAGAGCATCATCACGCCAGATGTCAGGCGATTTTGCAAAAGGCATCAGATGGACCGATGATCCCTCACCACTGAAGCGGGTAGTCCAGACTTCTTCCATGGTGAAGACGAGGATGGGGGCCCACCATGTAGTGAGGCAATGGAACAGTTGGTCGATCACCGTGCGGCAGGATTTGCGTTTCAGGCTGGACCATGGGTCGCAATAGAGTGCGTCCTTGCGCACGTCGAAATAAAACGCCGACAGATCGGTGTTCATGAACTGCATCAAGGTGGCGGTCACCTTCTTGTAGTCATAGACGCGGTAAGCCTCCTGCACCGTCTGCTCCACTTCCCAGAGGCGGTGCAGAATGTAGCGCTCAAGTTCCGGCATGTCGGGGGCGTAGACCTGCTCCCAATCTTTCAGGCCTGAAACAGCACCGAGCATATAGCGGAATGTGTTCCTGAGTTTACGATAATTCTCGGTGTTGGATTTGATGATGTCGGGGCCAATCGACACGTCATCGGAGTAATCCGACGAGGCGACCCAGAGGCGCAGGATGTCTGCACCGGAGGTTTTCATCACGTCTTGCGGGGCCACGACGTTGCCCAGCGACTTCGACATTTTCTTGCCGTCTTCACCCATGATGAAGCCGTGCGTCAGCACTTGATCGTAAGGTGCACGACCGCGGGTGCCGCAGGATTCCAGCAGCGACGAATGGAACCAGCCGCGGTGCTGGTCGGAGCCTTCGAGGTAGATATCGGCGGGCCATTTCAGGTCGGGGCGTTCTTCCAGCGTGAAGGCGTGGGTGCAGCCGGAATCAAACCAGACGTCGAGAATGTCGCGGACTTGTTCGTAGTCTTGTGAATTGTAATCGGGAGCGAGGAAGCGTGTGGCGGCACCTTCGGCAAACCAGGCATCGGCACCTTCTTCAACGAATGCGTCGTAGACTCGCAGGTTCACCTTGGAATCATTGAGAATTTCGCCTGTGGCTTTGTTGACGAAAACCGCAATTGGCACACCCCAGGCGCGCTGACGCGAGATCACCCAATCCGGCCGCTGCTCGATCATGCCGCGCAGACGGTTCTGGCCGGAGGGTGGGAAGAATTCGGTATCCTCGATGGCCTTCAAGGCAGTGGCACGCAGACCGTTCGGTTTTCCATCACCCATAGAGATGAACCACTGCGGCGTGTTGCGGAAAATGATCGGCTTCTTCGAACGCCATGAATGCGGGTATTGATGGTTGAGACGCGACCGCCCGACAATCATGCCAGCGTCTTTCAAAGCCGCGATGACGGCCTCGTTGGCGTCGCCTTTTTCGCCCTTGTCGGTGATGACGGTTTTACCTTCAAAGCCCGGTGCTTCCTTGGTGAGTTTGCCGTCTGCGTTTACAGTGGTAGGGATGGCGGTATCGATGCCACGGTCACGTAAGGCTTTTTGGTTGGCTGTCCAGATGTTGTAGTCGTCGGCACCATGGCCGGGGGCGGTGTGGACGAAGCCCGTGCCCGCGTCGTCAGTGACGTGATCACCATCGAGCATCGGGACAATGAAATCGTAGCCGAGGGATTTGAGGGGATGATCGCATTCCAAAGGAAGCGTCAGGTCACCCACATGCTTGTAGGATTCCACCTTGCCTGCTTTCATGACCGCTTCGGCAAGATTTTCAGCGAGCAGATAAGTTTCTCCTACCTTCGCCCAGTTCCCTTCGGGTGCAGCGAGAATTTCATAGAGCCTGTAATTGATCTTCGATGAAAAACTAATGGCGCGGTTGCCGGGGATCGTCCAGGGCGTTGTTGTCCACGCGACTACAAACAACGATGGCTTGCCGCGCACCGGAAACTTCACATAAATCGCATCACTGACATAATCATGATACTCAATCTCAGCCTCGGCCAGTGCGGTCTTTTCGACCACGCTCCACATCACCGGCTTTGAGCCGCGATAGAGTTGTCCGCTGGCGGCGAACTTCAGCAGCTCTTTTGCGATGATGGCTTCGGCTTTGTAGTTCATGGTGAGGTAGGGATTGTCCCAATCACCCTCTACGCCCAAGCGCTTGAATTCCTCGCGTTGCACGTCCACCCAGCCTTTGGCGAATTCGCGGCACTGACGGCGGAATTCGTTGATCTCAACGGCGTCCTTGTTCTTGCCCTTGGCGCGGTATTGCTCTTCGATTTTCCATTCGATGGGCAGGCCATGGCAGTCCCAGCCCGGCACATATTGCGCATCAAATCCCGCCATCTGGCGTGAACGCACAACCAGGTCTTTCAGCACCTTGTTGAGGGCATGGCCGATGTGGATGTTGCCGTTGGCGTAAGGCGGGCCGTCGTGCAGCACGAATTTCTCGCGGCCCTTGGACTGGGTGCGGAGTTGCCCGAACAGATCCATGTCTTTCCAGCGCTTTAAAAGTGCAGGCTCCTTTTCCGGCAACCCGCCCCGCATGGGAAAGTCAGTTGTCGGCAGGAATACGGTGTCGCGGTAACGGTCGTTCTTTTTGGGCGCTTCGGTCATGATGGCGCGGCTTCTAACAGGTTGAGGCGGGGTGGGAAAGGGACCTCATCAGCCCTTCGGGCAGCTTCTCCAAAGGAGAAGCGACTGAATGTGGGACCTCCCTCAATGGTTAGAGTTTTAGGGAGGTGTTGCTGCGAGTCGCTTCTCCTCTGGAGAAGCTGCCCGAAGGGCTGAAGAGGTCCTTAACCCTTCCACTTCTCCCGCATCGTCACCAATTCCTCCGACGCCGTAGGATGAACCGCAAGCGTCGCATCAAACTGGGCTTTGGTGGCTTTGCAGGTGATGGCGATGCCGAGCAGCTGTGCCATTTCGCCTGCGTCTGGTCCTGCGATATGGCAGCCCAATACGATGTCGGTTTCGGCGTCGACGACGAGTTTCATCAACATGCGTTCGTCGCGGCCTGAAAGCGTGTGCTTCATCGGGCGGAAGCTGGTTTTGTAGATGTCGACTTTGTGTTTGGTGCGGGCTTGTTCTTCAGTGAGGCCGACGGTGCCGAGTTCGGGTTGCGAGAATACGGCTGTGGGCACGAGGCCATGGTTGACCATGGTGGGCTTGTCGCCGAAAACTGTATCGGCAAAGGCGTGGCCTTCGCGGATGGCGACGGGGGTGAGGTTGACGCGGTTGGTGACGTCGCCCACGGCGTAGATCGAGGGCACTTCGGTTTGCGAATATTCGTTGACGGGAATGGCGTAATGCGGCGTGTGTTGTATCCCGACATTTTCCAGCCCTAAGCCTTCGATGTTGGGAATGCGGCCTGTGCAATACATGATTTGTCCTGCACCGATGCGGTCACCATCTGTGAGCGTGACACGCACACCGTCGCCGGAACGTTCGATCATGTGCACGTCGGTGTTGGTGCGAATGTCGATGCCCTTCTTTTGCATTTCGGCAACGAGGTGATTGCGCAGGTCATTGTCAAATCCGCGCAGAATTTGTTCCCCGCGATAGAGCAGAATGGTTTCAACGCCCAGATTGTTGAAGATGCCTGCAAACTCAACCGCAATGTAGCCACCGCCGACAATGACAATGCGGCGCGGCAGACGTTCGAGATGGAAGGCTTCGTTTGAGGTGATGGCCAGTTCGTGGCCCGGCATATGACGCGGCACGAAGGGGGTGGCACCGGTGGCGATCAGGATATATTTCGCTGTGATTTTTCGGCCTGAGGCGAGTTGCACGGTGTGGGCATCCACCAGCGTGGCGCGTTCTTCGATGAGTTCAGCACCCGCTGATTCAAGGTTGCGGATATAGGCCGCATTCAGGCGGTCAATTTCCTTGTCCTTGTTTTCGATGAGGGTTTGCCAATCGAAGGAGACTTTTTCCGAGGTCCAGCCAAAGCCCACGGCATCTTCGAATTCCTCGGCAAATTTTGAAGCATAGACGAGGAGCTTTTTGGGAACGCAGCCGCGAATGACGCACGTGCCGCCGACGCGGAATTCCTCGGCGATGGCAACTTTGGCACCGTATTTGGCGGAGATGCGGGCGGCGCGGACACCGCCGGAACCGGCACCGATGACGAAGAGATCGTAGTCGAAGTTTTCCATGGTCGGTCTTTCGGTTGCGGTTCTTAGCCCCGTCATCCCCACGAAAGTGGGGATCCAGACTTTCAACCAGCG